>NZ_CATKPC010000004.1:0-273692 GCF_949769265.1 Cellulomonas endometrii
GTCGCCTGCTCCTGCAGGTCGGCGAGCGCGTCGGCCGGGTCCTCGCCGCTGACGGTCATCCGCTCCAGCACGGAGTCGGCGGCCGCGTTCACCTGCACCCACGTCGTCGTGACCGGCGGGGCGACGGGGTCCTCGAGCTGCTCGCCGAAGACGGCGAGCCTTGCGGCGTCTGCCCGGGCCGGGTCGTCCCCCGCCGCCGCGCGACCGTGGCGCTGTGCCGGTGCGGGGCGTCGGGCATCAAGCCGTTCTGCGACGGCTCGCACAAGGCCATCGGGTTCCGCACCGACGACGAGGTGCCCCGCCCGGACGAGCCCGTCGCGGCGCAGGAGAGGAGCGTCCCGTGAAGATCACCGTGCCCGCCCCGGGCGTGGCCCGCCTGGAGCACGCCTACGTCAACTGCTACGTGCTCGCCGACGAGCGCGGCGCGACCGTCGTCGACGCCGGGCTGCCCCGCATGTGGTCGATGCTCCCGCGGGCGCTCGCGGCGGTGGACCGCACGCCGGCGGACGTGCGCGCCCTCGTCCTGACCCACGCGCACTTCGACCACGTGGGCTTCGCCCGCCGGGCGCTGCACGAGCTCGGCGTCGACGTCTGGGTGCACCCCGAGGACGCCCGCCTGGCGGCGCACCCGTACCGCTACGCGCACGAGAACCCCCGCGCGATCTACCCGCTGTCGCACCCGCGCGCCGCGCGCATCCTCGCCGCGATGCTCGGCGCCGGTGCCGCGCGGGTGAAGGGCGTGCGCGTGGTCCGGTCGCTCGTCCCGGGCCAGAAGCTCAAGGTCCCGGGCCGCCCCCGCGTGATCGCCTGCCCGGGGCACACCTACGGGCACGTGGCGCTGCACATGCCCGACTCCGGCGTGCTGCTGTCCGGCGACGCCCTGGTCACGCTCGACCCGTACACCGGGCGGACCGGGCCGCGGATCGTCGCGGGCGCCGCCACGGCCGACAGCGCGCTCAACCTCGCGACGCTGGACGCGCTGGCGGCCACCGGCGCGCAGGTCGTCCTGCCCGGGCACGGGGAGCCGTGGACGGGTGGCGTGGTGGAGGCCGTGCGCCTGGCACGCGAGGTCGGCAAGGCCTGAGGGGCTCCTGGGCCTGCGCGCCGCGAGCATCGCGCCTACCGTCGGGCTCGTGACCTCGCGACACGGCAGCACGCCCGGACCCGACCGACCTGGCCCCACCGGCAGCGCGGCCGCCCCGCGGCACGGCGCACGCGCGGGGGCCGCCCCCGCGCGGCGGTCGGCCCGGGCGGCGGAGCCCGTCGCCGGCGGGCGGGAGGTCGACGCGGTGGTGGTCGGCGCGGGCCCGAACGGCCTGGCGGCGGCGGTCACGCTCGCGCACGCGGGCCTCGAGGTGCTCGTGCTGGAGGGCCAGGACACCGTCGGCGGCGGCTCGCGGACCCTCGACCTCGGGCTGGCGCCCGGGGTGCGGCACGACATCTGCTCGGCGGTGCACCCCATGGCGTGGGCGTCGCCGTTCTTCCGCGCCCTGGGCCTGCACGAGCGCCTCGACCTGCTGACCCCGGAGGCGTCGTTCGCGCAGCCGCTCGACGGCGGCCGGGCCGCGGTGGCGTACCACGACCTGGACCGCACGGCGGAGAACCTGGGCCCGGACGGCGACGCCTGGCGCGACCTGTTCGGCCCGCTGTCCGAGCGGTGGCGGGACGTGGTCGCCCTCGTGCTGGGCGACCACCGCAGCATCCCGGCCGGCGCGACGCCCCGGTCCGTGGTCACCGCGGTGCAGTTCGCGCTGGGGGCGCTCCGCAACGGAACCGCGCTCGTGCCGTCGACGCTGCGGACCGAGGAGGGCGCGGCGCTGCTGACCGGCGTCGCGGGGCACGCCATCACCCCGCTGCCGTCGCTCGCGGCGGCCGGGACCGCCATGCTGCTCACCACGCTGTCGCACGCGGGTCACGGCTGGCCGGTCGTCCGCGGCGGCTCGCAGTCGATCGTGGACGCCCTGCACGCGGACCTCGTGCGGCTCGGCGGCCGGGTCGTCACCGGGCACCCCGTCGCCCGGCGCGCGGACCTGCCCCCGGCCCGCGCGTACCTGTTCGACACCGCCCCGCGCACCGTCGCGCAGGTGTTCGGCGACGCGATGCCGCCGCACCTGGTCCGCGCGTACGCGGGCTTCCGGTACGGCAACGCCGCCGCCAAGGTCGACCTGGTGGTGGACGGCCCGATCCCGTGGGCGCACCCGGAGGTGGGCCGCGCCGGCACCGTGCACCTCGGCGGCACCCGCGACCAGGTCGTCGCAGCAGAGGTCGAGGTCGGCCGCGGCCGGCACGCCGAGCACCCGCTGACGCTGCTGTCCGACCCGGCGGTCGTCGACCCGGGCCGTGCGCCGGCCGGCCTGCGCCCGGTGTGGGCGTACGCGCACGTGCCCGCCGGCTCGGACGTGGACCCCACCGAGGCGGTGCTGCGGCAGGTCGAGCGGTTCGCCCCCGGGTTCCGCGACACCGTCGTCGCGTCGCACGCCATCCCCGCGGCCCGGCTGTCGGAGCACGACGCGAACCTCGTGCACGGCGACATCGCGGGCGGCGTGATCTCCGTGTGGGGCATGGCGACCCGGCCCGCGCTGCGGCTCGACCCGTTCGCGAGCGGGGCGCCGGGCGTCTACCTGTGCTCCGCGTCCGCCCCGCCGGGGCCCGGCGTGCACGGCCTGTCCGGCTGGTACGCGGCACGCCGGGCACTCAAGGACGTGTTCGGCCGCCAGGACGCCCTGGCGGCGTCGGCTACGCGATGACGCCCGCCTCGCGGAGCTGCTCCGCGAGGGCGTTCCCGTCGGGTGCGTGCGCGAGCACCACCGACGAGCGGTCCAGGTCGTCGACCGCCCTGCGCGTCGCGGGCGTCGGCGCCGGCAGGCCGTTCTGGGCGACCTGCTCCTGCACCGACAGCTCGCGCACGGCGATCGCCGCCACCTTCCCGGGGTGCTCCGCGGCGAACGTCTCGTAGACCTGCGGGTCGTGCTGGCCGTCGTCGCCCACGAGGATCCACCGCAGGTGCGGCAGCTCCTCGGCCAGCCGGCGCAGCGTCGCGGACTTGTGCGCGCGCCCCGACCGGAACAGCTCGGTGCCGGTCGGCCCCAGGTCGGTGAGCAGCAGCGAGCCCTGCGGCAGGCCGACGCGGTCGAGGAACCGCGCGAGGGCGCTCGCGGTGTTCCACGCGCCGGTCGACAGGTAGAACACCGGGGCGGCGGGGTGCGACGCGGTGAGGTCCCGGTACAGCTCCGGCATGCCGGGGACGGCCTTGCGCCGCGCCTCGGACCGGACCAGGAAGTTCCAGGCGGCGATGTGGGGGTGCGGCACCATCGTCACCAGCACGGTGTCGTCGATGTCGCTGACGATCGCGTGCGTGGCCGCCGGGTCCACCACCTGCACCGGCGCGGGCACCTCGCCGTCCCCGCCGTCGACGGACATCCACAGCTGACGCCAGCCGGGCTCGAGCGCGATGTCCACCGGGGCGTCGACGTACCCGCTGCGGTCGGTGCGGGTCACGACCAGGTCCGGCCCGCCCGGCTCGGTCCGCACCCGCACGACGGCGCCCGGCAGCTCGGCGGACAGCAGGTTGCGCCAGCCCCGCCGCGCGACGCTCCCGGGGGTCGGCGCGTCGGGCGCGGTGAGCAGCACGCGGCCGCGGGCACGGACCCGGTCGACGGTCCCGTACGACGGGTAGGTGACCAGGCGCGGGGTGTAGCCGCGGCGCGCGAGGGCGCGGCCGACGACGGAGTTGATGCGGTCCTCGGTGCGGGCGGCGAGCTGGGCGATCGTCGGCATCGCCCCAGTATCGGCAGCCCCGCGCGGACCCGCGCGTCAGGCCGTCGCCGCCCCGGGGCCGGCAGACCGGGCGACCTGCTCGTCGTACCGGTCCAGCGCGACCTGCGCGAGCAGCGGGTGCGGCCCGAGCGGCGCGGTCACCACGTCGGCCCCGGCGGCCGCGAGCGCGGAGTGGAAGTGCCCCGGTGCGAGCAGGTACGCGGCGACGACGACCCGCTGCGCGCCGGCGGCGCGGGCGGCCGCGACGGCGTCGGTCACGCCGGGCGTCGCCGACGCGCCGAAGCCGACGGTCACCGGCCCCTGCCACGCCTCGCGGACGGCGTCCGTCACGACCCGGACGGCGCGCGCCGCCTCGGGGTCGCTGGAGCCGGCCGCGGCGACGACCACCGCGTCACCCGGGCGCGCACCGGCCTCGGCCAGGCGCTGCAGCAGGACGGCGACCAGGCGCTCGTCCGGCCCGAGCGGCTCCGCGGCCGTCGCGGGCAGCCCGGCCACCGCCGCCCCGATGTCGTGCCGCACGTGGTACCCGGTGGACAGCAGCAGGGGGGTGACGACCGCGCCGGTCCCGGTCGCGCCCGGGACGCGGGCGGCCAGGACGTCGCGGACGGCGTCGCCGACCGCCGGCTCCTGCACGTCGACGAACGCCTCGACCACCCGCAGCCCGGGCCGCAGCGCCCGCACGTCCGCCGCGAGCGCGCGCACTGTGGCCCGGCCCTCGGCGCTGCGGGTGCCGTGCGCGCAGGCGACGAGCACCGGGGCCGTCATCGCCCAGCCCCCGCGAGGGCGACGCCGGCCCCGGCGTCCTGGAGGCCCGCACCCGCCACGAGCAGCGGGTCGAGCAGCCCCGGCCGCGCGACCTCGCCCACCACGACGACGGCGGGCGACGGCAGCCCCTCGGCGGCGCACCGGGCGGCGAGCCCGGACAGCGGCGCCCGGACCACCCGCTGGTCGGGCAGCGTCGCGCGGGACACCACCGCGGCGGGCGTCGCCGGGTCGACCCCGGCCGCCAGCGCCTCGGCGGTGAGGCGGTCCAGCCACGACAGCCCCATGAGCACGACGACGGTCACGTCGGGCGTGCGCAGCGCGGCGAGGTCGAGCTCCGTCAGGGAGCCGTGGCCGTTGACCACGTGCAGCCGGGCGCTCGTCCCGCGGTGCGTCACCGGGATCCCGGCGGCCTCGGCGGCCGCCACGGCGGACGTCACGCCGGGCACCACGCGCACCGGCACCCCCGCGGCCCGGCACGCGAGCACCTCCTCGCCGCCGCGCCCGAACAGGAACGGGTCGCCGCCCTTCAGCCGGACGACGCGGCGGCCGGCCAGCGCCTGCTCGACCAGGACCGCGTTGATGCCCGCCTGCGGCAGCGTGTGGACGCCGGGCGCCTTGCCGACGGAGATCACCCGCACGTCCTCCCGCAGCTCGGCGAGCACCGAGGTGGGCCCGAGCCGGTCGGTGACCACCACGTCGGCCTGCGCGAGCAGCGTGCGGGCGCGGACCGTCATCAGGGCCGGGTCGCCGGTCCCGCCGCCGACCAGCGCGACCTCGCCCGGCTGCAGCACGTCGGGGCCGGTCGACTCCGGGCGGCCCGCGCGGGTGTCGGTGGCGGGGTCGAGCAGCGCGAGCACGATGCGGTCGCGCACCGCGGCGGCACGACGGGGGTCGGGGACGCCCTCGGAGAGCACGCCGACCAGCAGCCCGCCGATGCGCGCGGCGGCCGGCGTCCGGGCGGTGCCCGTCCGCGCGTCGGCGGCGGCGACGCAGAACACCCGGCGCGCGCTCGCCCAGCCGACCACCGCGTCGTCCACGGCGGCGAGGCCGGTGCAGGTCCAGACGAACCACACGTCCGCGACGTCCGCCTCGCGCACCGGCCGGCGCCGCAGCCGCACCACGCCCGAGGCCTCCAGCTCCAGCAGGTCGTCCACCACCTCCGGGGCGACCACCAGGACGTCCGCGCCCGCGTCGACCGCGGTGCGGGCGCGGCGAGCGGCGACCGGCCCGCCGCCGACGACCAGGACCGGCCGCCCGGCGACGTCGAGGCCCGCGAGGAGCGTCATGACGCCACCGCCACGAGCACGTCGCCGTCGACGACCGTCACCGGGTAGCAGCGCAGGTCCACGGGCTCCTTGCCGACCGGGTCCAGGCACGCGCCGGTCAGCACGTCCCACACCTGCTTGTACATCGGCGAGGTCACGGTCGGCGTGCCGGCCACGTCGCCGACGATCCCGCGGCTCAGCACGTTCGCGCCGGAGTACGGGTCCCGCTGCTGCACGGCCACGACGCGGTCGTCGGCGAGGCGGAACAGCGCCACCCGGTGCTCGCCGAGCAGCGCGCCGGCGCCGCGCTCCGGCAGCAGGTCGTCGAGCCGGCAGACCCGCACGGGGCCCTCGGTCGGGGGGACGGTGCTCACGGGGCGACCTCCAGGGTGACGGCGCTGGCACGGGCGGTCAGCAGGTCGGGGCTGCCCGTCTCGCCCGGCCGGGCGGGGCGCGCCTGGCCGCGCTCGGGCACGTAGGCCAGGTCGGGGTCGCCGAGCCCGGGCGCGTTGACGTACGGCGTGAACCGGCGGAGCTTCTCGGGGTCCTCGAGCGTGGCGCGCCACTCGTCGACGTACCCGGCGACGTGCCGCTGGACCTCGGCCTCGAGCTCGGCGCCGATGCCCTGGGCGTCGTCGACGACCACCCGGCGCAGCTCGGCGATCCCGCCCGGGAACGCCGCGACCCACGCCGCCGTGCGCTGCAGGCGGTCGGCGCTGCGCACGTAGAGCGCGAGGAACCGGTCGACCACCCGCACGAGCGTCTCGTCGTCCAGGTCCTCCGCGAGCAGGTCGGCGTGCCGCGGCGTGAAGCCGCCGTTGCCGCCGACGTAGACGTTCCAGCCCTTCTCCGTCGCGATGACGCCGACGTCCTTGCCGCGGGCCTCCGCGCACTCCCGGGCGCAGCCCGAGACGCCGACCTTGAACTTGTGCGGCGACCGCAGCCCCCGGTACCGCAGCTCGAGGCGGACGGCCATGCTCGCCGAGTCCTGCACCCCGAACCGGCACCACGCCTGCCCGACGCAGGTCTTCACCGCGCGCAGCGACTTGCCGTACGCCTGCCCGGACTCGAACCCGGCGTCGACGAGCCGCCGCCAGATCGCCGGGAGCTGGTCCTGGCGGGCGCCGAACATCGCGATGCGCTGCGCGCCGGTGACCCGCGTGAACAGCCCGAAGTCGCGCGCGACCTCCGCCAGCGCGAGCAGCTTCTCCGGGGTGACCTCCCCGCCGGGCATGCGCGGGACGACGGAGTAGGTGCCGTCCTTCTGCAGGTTCGCGAGCAGGTGGTCGTTGGTGTCCTGCAGCGGCGCCTGGTCCGGCTGCAGGACGTGGCCGATGCCGAGGGAGGACAGGATCGACGCGACCACCGGCCGGCAGACCGCGCACCCGCGCCCCTGCCCGTGCCGGGCGACGACCTCGGAGAACGTCCGCAGCCGCTCGGTGCGGACCAGCGCGAACAGCTCCGCGCGGGACATCGCGAAGTGCTCGCACATCGCCGTCGACACCGCGATCCCGGCGCGCTCCAGCGTGCGGTTCACGACCGTGGTCAGCAGCGGCACGCACGAGCCGCAGACGGTGCCCGCTCGGGTGCACGTCTTGACCTCGCCCACGCTGCGGCAGCCGTGCTCGGTGACGGCCGCGCGCACCGTCCCGGCGGAGACGTTCGAGCACGAGCACAGCACCACGTCGTCCGGGAGGTCGGCCTGCGCCGGCGCCGCGCCGCCCTCGGGGGCGAGGAACGCCGACGGGTCCGCCCCGAGCGGCCGGCCCAGCAGCGGCCGCAGCGACGAGTACAGCGCGATGTCGCCGACGAACACGCCGCCCAGCAGCACCCGCGCGTCGTCGGAGACCACGAGCTTGCGGTAGGTGCGCGCCACCGGGTCGGCGAACGTGACCTCCAGCGCCCCCGGGGTCAGCGCGAGGACGTCGCCGAAGCTGGCCGCGTCCACGCCGACGCCCTTGAGCTTCGTGCCGTCCGGGGCCCGCGTGTACACCGCGTCCCCGCCGCACAGCCGGTCCACCACGACGTCCGCCATGGCGTTGCCCGGCGCGACCAGCCCGGCGCACTCGCCGTCGTGGCTCGCGCACTCGCCGATCGCCCAGACCGCCGGGTCGGAGGTCCGGCACGTCGGGCCGACCACGATGCCGCCGCGCTCCGCGACCGCGAGACCGGCCTCGCGGCCCAGCCGGTCGCGGGGCCGGATGCCCGTGGAGTAGATGACGACGTCGGTGGGGACGGTCTCCCCCGTCGACAGCTCCAGCCCGCCCACCGCGCCGTCGCCGGCCGCGACCACCCGGGTCGCGGCGGCGGAGGTCCGCACCTCCATGCCGCGGCCCGTGACGAGGACGCGCAGGGCCTCGCCGCCCCCGGCGTCGAGCTGGACGGACATGAGCCGGTCGGCGAACTCCACGACGGTGGGCAGCACGTCGAGCGTCTGCAGCGCCGCGGCGGCCTCCAGGCCCAGGACGCCGCCGCCCACGACGGCCCCGCGCAGCGGACGGCCGAGCGCGGCCGAGCGGCCGGCGACCCAGTCGCGCAGCGCCCCCACGTCGGCGACGGTCCGGTACGCGAGCACGCCGGGCAGGTCGGTCCCCTCCGTGCGCGGCACCCAGGCACGGGACCCGGTCGCCAGCACGAGGGTGTCGTAGGTCAGCTGCCGGCCCGACGCGGTCCGGACGGTCCGGGTGGTGCGGTCGAGCGCCACCGCGGCGTCCCCGACGACCAGCTCGACGCGCGGGTCCTGCCACGGGGCGTCGTCGAGCGCCAGGTCCTCGTCCGCCCGGCCGCCGAACACGTCGGAGAGGTGCACCCGGTCGTACGGCAGGCAGGGCTCGTCGCCGACGACGGTCATCCGGAACGCGCCGGCGTCGGGGCGGCGGCAGAGCTGCTCGGCGAAGCGGTGCGCGACCATCCCGGCGCCGACCACGAGGACGTGCCCGAGGTCGGGGGCGGCGGCGGGTGCGGGGGCGGGGTCATGCGCACAGTTTTCAACGGCCCCGACCGTGGTAATTGGGCCCAACGGCCCAGGGCCTCCCTGCCGCACCCGCCGTCAGGCCTCGGGCGCGCCCGCCAGCCGCAGCACGCACAGGCCCGGGGCCGCGAACGGCTCGATCCCCTCGGCGCGCACCGGGCCACCGGTCCGGGCCAGCAGCGCCTGCGCCAGCCCCAGGTGCACCTGGCACACCACCTCCGGGCGCTCGCGGGCCAGGTCGAGGAACGGGCAGCGCCGCAGGTGGTAGGCCGACGCACCCGGCCGGAGCTCCGGGTCGAACCCCAGGCGCTCGAGGTGCGCGGTCAGGTCTGCCAGCTGGGCGCCCGCGCCCGCGTCGCCGCCCGGCCCAGGGGTCGGCGGCGTCCCGCCGGGCAGCGCCGCGCCCGCCCGGAACCCGTGCCGGCGCGCGGACTCCGCCACGTCCCGCGCGGCGGTGCCGTAGCCGTCGAGCAGCGCCCGCGCGAGCGCACCCTGCGCGACGGCCGCGGCGTCGCGGGCGGCGGCCTCCTGCGGCGCGGGCGCGAGGTCCTGCGACGGGAGGGCGCGCACCGCGCGGTACCGCATGCGGGGCCGCCCGCGCCCGACCGGCGGGCCGGCCTCGCGCGCCACGTAGCCCGCGTCCAGCAGCAGCCGCAGGTGCTCCCGGGTCGAGTTCTCGTGCAGCCCCACCTCGACGGCGAGCTCCCCCACGGTGCTCGACCCGCGCCGGTGCAGCGCGCGGAGCAGCTGCACCCGCCGCGCCGCGGCGAGGGGCTCGGGCGGCGCGTGCCGGGGCTCGGCACCGGGCATGAGGCTCCCTCCGCGTCGGGTCCGCGGGCCGACGCAGAGCAGCGTGGTCCGTCCCGCGACCGCCGGCGTGGGACGTAGGTCACCACGCGACGGCCGTCCCGGCCGGTGACGTCGTCTCACGGACGGGCACGCGGCGCGACGGCGTCACCGGCCGTGGCTAGCGTGGCGCGACCGCAGCGGCCCGACGACCGCGCAGCAGGAGGACACGCGATGCCCGGCACACCCGCACGGCTCGACGACCCGGCGACGACGGACGCCGCCGCCTGGCGCGCGTGGGCCGCCGCGCGCGACGCCGAGCTCGCGCGCCCGCACGGCTGGCTGAGCCTCACCGCCCTGCACTGGCTGGGGCCGGTGCCGGCCGGGCTCGGCGACCTGCCCGGGACGTGGTGGGCCGACGCAGACGGCATCCACGTGGACCCCGGCACCGCGCCGGACCCGGCCGTCACGCTGGACGCCGCGCCCGTCACCGCCGTCACGACGGTGTGGACGGCGGACGCGGGCGCCACCGGGCACCTCCGGCACGGCGACCGGCTGCTCGAGCCGCTGGGGCGCGGCCCGCTGACCCGCGGCGTCCGCGTGCGCGACCCGCACGCCCCCGCGCTGCGGGCCTTCACGGGCGTCCCACGGTTCGACCACGACCCGCAGTGGCGCCTGACCGGCACCTTCGTCCCCGCCGAGGACGGCGCGGTCGCCGAGACCGGCTCCGTCGCGGCGGGCGTGCGCCACGTGCAGGCCGTCGCCGGCCTCGTGCGGTTCGCGCACGACGGCGTGGAGCACGCGCTGCAGGTCGCGGGCGGCAGCCACCCGGCGATCTGGTTCCGCGACGCCACCAACGGCCGCGAGACCGCCGCGTTCCGGGTGCTCGCCGTCCGCCCGGAGGCCGACGGCACGGTGGTGCTCGACCTCAACCGCGCCGAGAACGCCCCGTGCGCGTTCAGCGACCACGGCACGTGCCCGCTGCCGCCCGCGGGCAACACGCTGCCGTTCGCGGTGCGCGCGGGCGAGCGGACGCCGGCGGGACGCTAGGCGCGCGGCCGGGTGCCCGGCGGACGCGTCAGGCGGTGAGCCGCCGGTCCAGCCGGCGAGGACCGGGCACGACCGCGCCGGGCTCGACGCGCGTCTCCGGCTCGACCACGGCGCGGGGCTCCAGCCGGGCGTCCGGCCCGACCTCGCTGCGCAGGCCCACCGTCGACCCGGCACCGACGCGCGCACCCCGTCCGAGGTGCACGTGCGAGCCGACCGTCGCGGCCACCTCCACGTGCGCGCCGGGCTCCACCCAGCAGTGCTGCCCGATGCGGGCGCGCGCCTCCACGCGCGCCCCGGGGTCCACCCACGCCGACTCCGCGACGTAGGCGCTGTCGTCGACGACGGCGCCCTTGGCGACGAACCCGCCGCCGTTGTCGTGCCGCTGGTAGCGCACGACCGTGCCGTCGTCCTGCTCGAGGTCTTCGTATCGCTTCTTCATACCGCCCTCCTCAACGCACGGCACCGCTGGCTTGTTCCTGGGGTCACGAGCCGCGCGCCCTGTGTTTGGCCCCGCCTCTGTGTCCGGATCGGTCCGAGTTTCTCCGATCCTGTTGACTCCGGCGGGTGACCCACGCCACAGTGAGTCCTGCCAGGGCGGCCACCGCCCGGTGCGGCACCGCTGCCGCCGGCACGAGGACCAGGACACCGTCGTCATGTACCCCCCGGAACGCCACCAGGTGATCCTCACGACCGCCCGCTCCGCCGGCCGGGTCGAGGTCGCGCGGCTCGCCGACGACCTGGCGGTCACGCCCGAGACGGTCCGGCGCGACCTGACGGCGCTCGAGCGCATGGGGCTGCTGCGGCGCGTGCACGGCGGTGCCGTCCCCGTCGAGCGCCTCGGCTACGAGCCGGCGCTCGCCCAGCGCGAGAACGTGCTCGCCGCCGAGAAGGACCGCATCGCCAAGGCCGCCCTCGACGAGCTGCCGGCGGGCGGCTCCGTCCTCATCGACGCCGGCTCGACGACCGTGCGGCTCGCGGAGATGCTGCCGGCCGACCGCGAGCTGATCGTCGTCACCCACGCCCTGCCGGTCGCCACCGCGCTCGCCGCGCTGCCGAACGTGACGCTGCACCTCATCGGGGGCACCGTGCGGCGGCGGACGCTCGCCGCCGTCGGCACCTGGGCGGAGCGGGCGCTCGCCGACGTCCGGGTCGACGTGGCGTTCCTGGGCACCAACGGGCTGACCGTCGAGGACGGGCTGTCGACGCCGGACCTCGCCGAGGCGGCGATCAAGCGGGCGCTGGTCCGGGCCGCCGCCCGGACGGTCGTGCTCGCCGACCACTCCAAGATCGGCCGCACGGAGCTCGCGGTGGTCGCGCCGCTGAGCAGCGTCGACGCCGTGGTCACGGACTCCGGCGTCGCGCCGGAGCTCGCCGAGGAGATCGAGACGGCCGGCCCGCGCGTCGTGCGGGCCTGAGAACCCAGGACGGCGCACTGCAGCGCCGTCCGGACACCGAGGAGAACGATGAAGGTCTTCCGTTTCTACGCCCCCGGCGACGTGCGCCTGGAGGAGGGCCCCGAGCCGTCCCCCGCCGACGGCGAGGTCAAGATCCGCGTCCGCGCCTGCTCCATGTGCGGCACCGACGTGAAGATCTCGACGTCCGGGCACCAGCGCATCGTGCCGC
Organism: Cellulomonas endometrii; assembly: GCF_949769265.1. Classification (NCBI taxonomy): domain Bacteria; kingdom Bacillati; phylum Actinomycetota; class Actinomycetes; order Micrococcales; family Cellulomonadaceae; genus Cellulomonas; species Cellulomonas endometrii. The sequence goes on from NZ_CATKPC010000004.1 coordinate 12,238, forward strand.
CCCGCGTCATGGGGCACGAGATCGCGGGCGAGGTCGTCGAGGTCGGCGCCGGCGTCGAGGGCTGGGTCCCCGGCGACCGGGTGCAGGTCATCGCGGCCATCCCGTGCGGCGAGTGCGAGTTCTGCCGCAGCGGCGCCATGACCATCTGCCCGAACCAGGTCTCGATGGGCTACGACTTCGACGGCGGGTTCGCGCCGTACATGATCGTGCCGCGCGAGGTGCTGAAGGTCGACGGCCTGAACCGCATCCCGGAGAACGTCTCCTACGCGGAGGCCTCCGTCGCGGAGCCGTTCGCCTGCGCGATCAACGCCCAGGAGATCGTCGACGTCCGCAAGGGCGACACGGTCGTCGTGGTCGGCTCCGGCCCGATCGGCTGCCTGCACGTCCGGCTGGCCCGGGCGCGCGGGGCCGAGACGGTGATCCTGGTCGAGCTCAGCCGCGAGCGCCTCGACCTGGCCGCCGCGGTCGTCCGGCCCGACGTCGCGATCTGCGCCGGCGAGGTCGACCCGGTCGCCGCCGTCAAGGAGGCCACGGACGGCCGGGGCCCGTCGGTCGTCATCACCGCCGCCGCGTCCGGGGCCGCGCAGGAGCAGGCGCTGCAGATGCTCGCGCCGCAGGGCCGGCTCAGCCTCTTCGGCGGCCTGCCCAAGGACCGGCCGACCATCACCTTCGACTCGAACCTCGTGCACTACCGCGAGCTCGCGGTGTTCGGCGCGAACGGGTCCAGCCCGGAGCACAACCGCCAGGCGCTCGCGCACATCGCCGACGGCAGCGTGCCCGTCGCCGACCTCATCACCCACCGGCTGCCGCTCGACCAGGTCGCCGAGGGCATCGACGTCGTCCGCTCCGGTGCGGGCATCAAGGTCACCATCGAGCCGTGACGGTCCGCCCGTCACGCCAGTCCAGAAGGAGCAGGTCAATGCCGATCCACTCCGCGCCGGGCCGCAGCGCCCGGCCGACCCCCCGACCGGGGGCCTGACCATGTCCGCCACCACCGCCGCGGCCGCCCCCGCCCCCTCGCGAGCCAAGCAGGCCCAGGTCCGCGTCCAGCGGTTCGGCGCGTTCCTCAGCGCCATGATCATGCCGAACCTCCCGGCGTTCCTGGCGTGGGGGCTCATCACCTCGCTGTTCATCGCCGTCGGCTGGCTGCCGAACGAGATCCTCGGCGGGTTCGGCAACGCCGACGACGCCGGCAGCTGGCAGGGCGCGGCCACCCAGCTCGCGCTCGCCGAGGGCGGGACGACGTTCCAGCAGTACGTCGGCATGGTCGGGCCGATGGTCACGTACCTGCTGCCGATCCTCATCGCGAACGCCGGCGGCCGCATCGTCTACAAGGAGCGCGGCGGCGTCGTCGCCTCCATCGTCGCGGTCGGCATGATCACCGGCAGCACCGTCCCGATGTTCCTCGGGGCCATGATCGTCGGCCCCGCCGCGGCGTGGGTGATCAAGAAGATCGACGGCCTCTGGGCGGGCCGCATCCGGCCGGGCTTCGAGATGCTCGTGGACATGTTCTCCGCGGGCATCGCGGGCGCGGCGATGGCCGTCGGGGCGTTCTTCGGGTTCGCGCCGATCATCACCCAGGTGTCCGAGTGGCTGGGCAGCCTGGTGGGCTGGATGGCCGACAACCACCTCATGCCGCTGATGTCGGTGGTCGTCGAGCCGGCCAAGGTGCTGTTCCTGAACAACGCCATCGGCAACGGCGTCCTGGTGCCGCTCGGCGCCTCGGAGGTCGTCGAGACCGGCAAGTCGCTGCTGTTCCTGGTGGAGGCGAACCCCGGCCCCGGCCTGGGCATCCTGCTCGCCTACTCGGTCTTCGGCATCGGGGCGGCGCGGTCGTCGGCCCCCGGCGCGGCGATCGTGCAGTTCGTCGGCGGGATCCACGAGGTGTACTTCCCGTTCGTGCTGATGAAGCCGACGCTGATCATCGCGGCGATCCTCGGCGGCGCCACGGGCATCGCCACGAACGTGGTGTTCGGCAGCGGCCTGCGCGGCCCCGCGGCCCCGGGGTCGATCATCGCGGTGTACGCCGCGACGCCCCGTGACTCCTTCGTCGGCGTGACCCTGTCCGTCGTCCTGTCCTGCGTGGTGACGTTCCTGGTCGCCGCGGTCATCCTGCGGGCGTCCCGGAAGCGGGACCTCGCGTCGGGCGGCGGCGACCTCGAGGCCGCCATCGCGCAGACCGAGGCCAACAAGGGGAAGTCGTCCTCCGCACTCGGGGCGCTCTCGCAGACCGCCGGCTCCGGGGCCGCCTCGGCCACCGTCGCCGACGAGACGGCGGGTGCCCGGCCCGTGCGGTCCGTCGTATTCGCGTGCGACGCCGGCATGGGGTCGTCCGCGATGGGCGCGAGCATCCTGCGGGACAAGCTCAAGAAGGCCGGCCGCAGCGACATCTCCGTGGTGAACCGGGCGGTGGCGAACCTCGAGGACGACGTCGACCTGGTCATCACCCAGCGGGAGCTGACCGACCGCGCACGACGGCACGCACCCAGCGCGCGGCACGTGTCGGTGGACAACTTCCTCAGCAGCCCCGTGTACGACGACGTCGTGCGCGCGGCCCAGCAGGAGACGGCGGAGAGGACGCAGTCATGACCGGGACCCTCAGCGCGGAGCTGATCGTGCCGGCGGGGCGCGCCACCACGAAGACCGAGGCCATCCGAGAGGCCGGCGACCTGCTCGTCGCCTCCGGCGCGGTCGACCCGGAGTACGTGGAGGCGATGCTCGACCGGGAGCGGGTGGTGTCCACGTACATGGGCAGCTTCCTGGCCATCCCGCACGGGACGGACGAGGCCAAGGGCGAGATCCGCCGGTCGGCGCTCTGCCTGATCCGGTACGAGGAGCCGGTCGACTGGGACGGCAACCCGGTGCGGGTCGTCGTGGGCATCGCGGGGGTCGGCGGCCAGCACCTGGAGCTGCTGTCGCGGATCGCCCTCGTGTTCACCGACGGCGAGCGCGTGCAGCGGGTGCTCGCCTCGACGACCCGGGAGGAGCTGGCGGCGATCCTCGAGGAGGTGGAGCCGGCCTGACGCGCCGGCACGCACGCCACCGCGACGGGCGCGGGTCCTCCACCGGACCCGCGCCCGTCACGCGTCTGCGGCGGCTGCCGCGGGCCGGTCCGCGCGCGCGAGCGGCAGGATCTCCTCCGCGCCCAGGTACGCGATGACACCCCGCACCTGGGCCGGCGGGTCGCGCAGCGTCACCGTCAGCCCGACCTGCTCGCAGGCGCGGGCGCACTGGATGAGGAACGCCACGCCGCGCGAGTCCACGAACCGGGTCCCGCTGGCGTCCAGGACGACCGGCATGCCGGCCGTCAGCGCGCGGGCCATGGCCGTGCTGGCCTGGTCGCGCAGCGCGCCGTCGATCTCCCCGGACAGGCGCACGACCGTGACGCCGTCCGCCTGCTCCGCCACGATGGTCCCTGCTGCTGAGCGCACCGGACCGCCTCCATCGCCCCTGGCCCCGCGGTGTGCCGTCGCGCTGGACACACGCCACCCGACGCGCCCTGCCGGGGCGCGCGGTCACGACGACCGGGTGACAGGAGACCGCAGCCGGGTGCACGAGTCGTCCGCCCCGTCGCGGACTCTCGTGACCGAAGACCGTCAGGCGCCCACTCTCCCACCAGGCACGACGACGCGCTCGTCGGCCGACCGCACCGTGGGCAGGAGGTCCTCGACACCGAGGAGCCGCAGCACCCGCACGACCTGCGGCGGCGGGTCCCGCAGCGTCACGGCCAGGCCCGCCCGCTCGCACGCGCGGGCGCACGTCAGGAGGAACGCGACCCCCGTCGAGTCGGCGAACCGGATGCCGGCGGCGTCCAGCACCACCGGGCGGCCCCCGCCCAGCGCCGCCGCGAGCGCCGCGCCCGCCTGCCCCCGCAACGCCGCGTCGATCTCCCCCGTGAGGCGCACGACCGTCGCGCCCTCCGCCTGCTCCACAGCTATCCGGTTCGTCGTCCGCCGCACACGGACCGCCTCTCGGCAGTGGCACCGGCGTGCCGCCGAGGTGGACACGCGTTCCCGCGCGCCCTGCCCGGGCGCGCGGTCGCGGCGATCCTCCCACGCCGCGGACCGGCTGGCCAGGGTGCAGGACCGCCGAGGTCCCGCCGGTCCCGCGCCCGTCAGCGCAGGTACGCCGCGGCGGCGGCCCGGATCGCGGCGCCGGTGCGGTCGAGGGCCGCGGTGCGCAGCGTCCACTGCTGCCAGTGCAGCGTGACGTCCACGTGCCGGCCGGGGTCGATGTCGACGAGGACGCCGTCCCGCTCGCCCGCCGCGGCGTCGCGCTCCGGGAGCATCCCCCACCCGAGCCCCAGCCGGACGGCGAGCACGAAGTCCGCGGACGCCGGGACGTGGTGCCGGGGCGGCAGCGCCGGGTCGACGCCGCGCTCGCGCAGGTACCCGTCCTGCAGGTCGTCCTTGCGGTCGAACACCACCAGCGGCGCTGCGGCGAGCGCGTCGGGCGTCGGACCGCCGGGCAGGTGCTCGGCCGCTCGGTCGACCGCCATCATCGGCCGGTAGCGGAGCACGCCGAGCCGGTGCGAGGTGCAGCCCTGGACCGGGCGGGCCGCCGTGGTGATGGCCGCGACGACCGTGCCGTCCCGCAGCAGGTCGGCGGAGTGGTCCTGGTCCTCGCGGTGCAGGTCGAACAGGATGTCGGCGGCGAGCGGCGCGAGCGCCGGCAGCACCCACGTCCCGAGCGAGTCCGAGTTCACGGCGACGGGGAGGACCGGGCGGCCGGCGCGCTCGTCGGCGGTGACGGCCGCGCGGGCCTCGTCGGTGAGGCCCTGCACCTGCCGCGCCAGGCGCAGGTAGACGGCGCCCGCGTCGGTGACGCCGGCGGGACGGGTGCGGCGGACCAGCACCTGGCCGACCGCCGTCTCCAGGGCGCGGATGCGCTGGCTGACGGCGGACTGCGTGAGGTGCAGCGCGACGGCGGCGCCCTCGAAGGAGCCCTCGTCCACGACCGCGAGCAGCGCGCGGAGCTGGGGCAGGTCGACGTCGGCCACCGGCGGCTCAGACCCTCGCGTCGGGGTCCGACCCCGGCGGGAGGAGCGCGAGCGCCGCCGCGAGCGCGCCGTACGCGAGCGCGGGCGCGGTGTGCGGGAGGCGGCGACCCGCCGCGGCCCGGGCCTCGCCGTGGCGGAAGACCCACCGCTCGGCGGCGACGGTCGAGGCGACCGACGCCGCCAGGAAGGCCGCCGGCACGACGGCCAGCGCCGCCCGGCGGGCCGGGGAGAGCGAGCCGAGCGCTGCCCGCCAGCCGGGCGTCCCGGCGCTCTCCTCGGCGCTGTCCTCGACGATCGCCGGCCCGTCGGCGGCCGCCTTCCCGCCGCGACGCGCCTCCGGGACCGCGGCCGCCACGATCACCGCCGAGAGCGCGACCTTGGCCACGCCGCGCGCCCGCCGGCTCCGGAGCACGTCGGGCGTGGCGTAGTACGCGGTCGTCGCCACGCCCGTGACGGCGGCGACGACGGGGCGGGACAGGAACGGCATCGACGGACTCCTGAGGGTGTGCGGACGGGACGGTCCGGCCACGCTATCCGCGGCCTCGGACTGGTCGCCTCGGTCGAAGGACGGAGATCGACATCAGCGTCACTGATGAACCATCGCCACCAGTCGTTGGACTGATGCCGAACCGGACCCTACCGTCGATGCCGTGCCTCCCGCCCTCGCCGCCGCCCAAGGACTCGTGTTCGGCCTGTCCCTGATCGTCGCCATCGGCGCGCAGAACGCGTTCGTGCTGCGCGTCGGCCTGCGACGCACGCACGTGCTGCCCGTCGTGGCGGTGTGCGCGGTGTCCGACGGGCTCCTCATCGCGGCGGGCGTCGGCGGGCTCGGCGCGCTGGTCGACCGGGCGCCCGGCGTGCTGGCCGTCGCCCGCGTCGCCGGGGCGGTGTTCCTGCTCGGCTACGCGGTCGTGGCGGCGCGCCGCGCGATCCGGCCCGCGGGCGCGCTCACCGCCGAGGACGGCGACGCCCCGACCCGCCTGTGGCCGGTCCTCGCGACGTGCCTGGCGCTGACCTGGCTGAACCCGCACGTGTACCTGGACACCGTCGTGCTGCTGGGATCGGTCGCCGGCACGCACCGCGAGCAGCGCTGGTGGTTCGGCGGCGGCGCCGTGCTGGGCAGCGTGCTCTGGTTCACCGGCCTGGGCTTCGGCGCGCGGCTGCTGCGCCCCCTGTTCGCCCGCCCCGGCGCCTGGCGGGTGCTGGACGGCGTCATCGCGCTGGTGATGGCCGCCATCGCGGTGGGGCTGCTCCGCGGCGTCTAGCGCGAGGCGTCCGGCGCCGAGCGGGGCGCGCGGCCGCGGACCAGCGCCGTGACTCCGTAGAGGCCGAGCACCACCGCGACCAGCACCGCCGTCGACAGCAGCTGACCCCGCGCGGCGCCGTCGGCGAGCATGAGCACCACCAGCCCCGCGAGCGCGGCCAGGGTGGCCCACGTCAGCCACGGGTACCCCCACATCCGCAGGGGCAGCGCCTCGCCGCGGGCCCGGGCCTGCTCCTCGAGCCGCGGGCGCAGCCGGAGCTGCGCGACCGCCACCAGCACCCACACGACCAGCAGCGCCGCGCCGACCGCGTTGAGCAGGATGCCGAGCAGCGTGTCGGGCAGCGCCCAGTTCAGCCCGACGGCGACCACCCCGAACGCCACGGACACCAGGACCGCCACCCACGGCACCCCGCGGGACGACACCCGGCGCAGCACCCGCGGCCCGTCGCCCCGCCCGGCGAGCGAGTACGCCATCCGCGACGTCGCGTACACGTTCGCGTTGAACGCCGACAGCAGCGCCACGACCACCACGGCCTCCATCAGCCGCGCCGCCCCCGGCAGCCCCGCCGCGTCGAGCACGGCGACGAACGGCCCCTCCTGCAGCACGGGCGCGTCCCACGGCAGGACCAGCACCATGATCGCGACCGAGCCGACGTAGAACAGCAGGATCCGCCACAGGATCGTCCGCGTCGCCCGGCCGACCGCGCGCTGCGGGTCCTGCGCCTCCGCGGCGGCGATCGTGACGATCTCGATGCCCCCGAACGCGAACACCACGACGAGCAGCCCCGCGGCCACTCCCCCGACCCCCTGCGGCGCGAACCCGCCGTGGCCCAGCAGGTTCGTGGTGCCGACCGGGTCCGTGCCCGGCAGCAGCCCGAGCACGAGCAGCACGCCCAGCACGAGGAACACCACGATCGCCGCGACCTTGACCAGCGCGAACCAGAACTCCAGCTCCCCGAACCGGCGGACGCCGGCCAGGTTCACCACGGCGAACAGGGCGACCACGACCAGCGCGACCGCCCACTGCGGGACGCCGGGCGCCCAGCCCGTGACGATGCGGGCCACGCCGGTGATCTCGGCGCCGAGCACCATGATCAGCGTGAACCAGTACACCCAGCCGAGCGTGAACCCGGCCCACCGGCCCAGCGCCGCCTCCGCGTACACCGAGAACGAGCCGCTGGCCGGGACCGCCGCCGCCATCTCGGCGAGCATCCGCATCACGAGCACCACCAGCACGCCGGCGATCGCGTAGGAGACCAGCACCGCCGGCCCCGCGGTCGCGATCCCGACGCCGCTGCCCAGGAACAGCCCCGCCCCGATCGCCGAGCCGAGGCCCATCATCGTGAGGTGCCGGGGCCGCAGGCCGTGGCCGAGCCCGTCCTCGCGGGCGGAGCCGGTCGGGCTCCCCGGTGCGGTGACGCGAACGGGCGGTGGTGCTGACGTCATGGGGGGGTGCTGCTCCTGGCGCGGGGGTGGTCGCGGGCGCCGGACGGGCGCGCGCCGACCGACCACGGTACCGGCGCGCGGGACTACGGGCGCCTTCGGCGCAGCCGGTCCCGCAGGTGCACCCCGACCTCGTGAGCCACCTGCTCCGAGACCTGCTCCGACATCTGGTCGGACACCTGCTCCACGACGTGCGCGGTCAGCGCGGCCCGCACCCGGTGCCGCTCGGCCCGCACGACGGCGGTGTGCTCGGCGTGCAGCGCCCGGGAGACGGACACGACCATGGCGATCATCACGACGCTGAACGGCAGCGCGATGAGGATCGCCGCCGTCTGCAGCGCGGTCAGCCCGCCGGCGAGGAGCAGCGCGATCGCGAGCACCCCGATCAGGGCGGCCCACACGACCCGGATCGCCCGCCGCGGGTCCGGGTCACCCCCGGCGGACAGCATGGCGATCACCAGCGCGCCGGAGTCGGCGGACGTGATGAAGAACAGGGCCACCAGGATGATCGCGCCCACCGACAGGACCGTCCCGGCCGGCAGCCCGCCCAGCAGGTCGAACAGCACGTTCTCCGGCACCACCTCGCCGTCGGGCCCGACGAGGCCGCCACCGCCGACCAGCTCCTGGTGCAGCGCGGAGCCGCCGAGCACGGAGAACCACAGGAACGTCACCAGGGTGGGCACGAGCAGCACCCCGCCGACGAACTCGCGGACGGTGCGCCCGCGGGAGATCCGGGCGATGAACACCCCGACGAACGGGGCCCAGGAGATCCACCAGCCCCAGTAGAACGTCGTCCACGCCGCCTGCCACGCCTCCCCCTCCGCACCGGCGTAGGCGGAGACGTTGAACGTCATCGGCAGCACGTTGGCCAGGTAGACGCCGATGGACTGGACGAACTCCCGCAGCAGGAACAGCGTCGAGCCCAGCAGCAGCACCGCGACCAGCAGCACGCCCGCGAGGGTCACGTTGATGTTGGAGAGCCACTTCAGGCCCTTGTCGAGCCCGGACACCACCGAGCCGGTCGCCAGCGCCGTGACGACGACGATGAGGACCACCTGGAGCGCCGTCGACGACTCCGCCAGGCCGATGTGCTCCAGCCCGGCGGAGATCTGCAGGACGCCGAGCCCGAGCGAGGTCGCCACGCCGAACACCGTGCCGACGACGGCCGCGACGTCGACGGCGTCCCCGACGCGGCCGCGCACCCGGTCGCCCAGCAGCGGCTCGAGCGCCCACCGGATCGACACGGGCCGTCGCCGGCGGTGGATCATGTACGCGAGCGCCAGGCCCACGACCACGTACACCGCCCACGCGTGCACGCCCCAGTGCAGGTACGTCTGCGACATCGCGGTCTGGGCGAGCTGCTCGGGCGTGCCGGTGGTGCCGGGCTTGGGGTTCGCGAAGTGGCTCAGCGGCTCAGCGGCCCCCCAGAACACCAGGCCGATCCCCATGCCCGCGGCGAACAGCATCGAGAACCAGGTGCCCAGCCGGTACTGCGGGACGTCGTCGTCCTGCCCGAGGGTGATGTCCCCCCACCGGCCGACCCCCACCCAGAGGGCGAAGGCGACGAACCCCGCGACGAGGAGCACGTAGTACCAGCCGAAGGCGTTGATCACGTCCGACTGGATCCGCCCGACCACGACCTCGGCGGTCCGCGGGAACGCGATCGTCAGGCCGGCCACCACGACGACCAGCGCCGCCGACGGCCAGAACACCGCGGGGGACGTCCCCCACGGTCCACGGCGGGAGGGGTGCGGCTCGTCGGGCGCCTGCGTCGTGACCGGCGCGGGGGTGGTGCTCACGGGATCCTCGGTGCTCTCGGGTGCGGGGGGTCGCGCGCGGCGACGTCCCAGACTCGCACCGGGCCCGCGCGCCCGCACGTCGTCCGGGACCGCGCGTGCGCCCGCTCGTCGCGCACACCGTGCGGACGCCCGGGGGCCGACCTAGCGTGGCGCCATGAGCGACCAGACCCCGGACCCCACGACCGACGCCACCAAGGACCCCGCCGACTGGACCACCGGCGACGAGCCCATGACCGGCCCGCAGCGCTCCTACCTGAGCACGCTCGCCCGCGAGGCCGGCGAGGAGGTCCCCGACGACCTCACCAAGGCGCAGGCGTCGGAGATGATCGACCGCCTCCAGGGCAAGACCGGCCGCGGCGCCTGAGGCCCACACTGCCGAACACCCATGATAGTGCGCTCATGCGTACTATCGTGGGTGTCGAGGAGGTGGTCCCGTGCTCGTGCAGCACCCGCTCGAGGTCGTCACGCCCACGGTGGACGGCGACGTGCTCGCGGCCCTCGCCCGCGCTGACGCCGGGTTCACGTCCGGAGAGCTCGCCCGCCTGATCCCGCAGCACTCGGTGGAGGGAATCCGCAAGGTGCTCAACCGTCTCGCAGCGCAGGGCATCGTCGACGGCGAGCAGGTCGGTCGCGCCGTCCAGTACCGCCTCAACCGCGACCACCTCGCCGCCGAGGCCATCCTGGCCCTTGCGCGCCAGCGCGCCACGCTGCTGGAGCGGCTCCGCGGCGTGCTCGCCGCCTGGTCCCCTCGGCCGGTGTACGCCGCGCTGTTCGGCTCCGCCGCACGGGGCGACATGAGGGTCGACAGCGACATCGACCTCTTCGTGGTCCGCCCGGACGGCGACGTGGACGACGCGCGGTGGGAGGAGCAGACCGGCTCCCTCGCCGCGGTGGTCACGCGGTGGACGGGCAACGACGCCCGCGTGCTGGAGATGACCGAGGCGGAGGTCCGGGCCGGCGCCGCCGCCGGCGACCCGGTCCTGCGGTCGCTCCTCGACGAGGAGATCCCGGTCGCGGGACCGACCACGTGGCTGCGCCGCACCGTCCGCGAGGCGACGGGGGCCCGCCGGTGACCGGCCGAGCCGTTCAGGCGGACGACACCGTCCGACGCGGACGCATGGCCAAGGCGGAGCAGTTCGCCGAGGCCGCGGCCTCGGTCCACGACCTGGCCGACGAGGCGTCGGAGGTCGCGGACGCCTACGTCACCTTGTGCGTGCACGCCGGGATCGCGGCTGGCGACGTCGTGTGCGCCGCGCGTCTGGGGCGGTACTCACGCGGCGAGGACCACGCCGCCGCGGTGACCCTGCTCGCGAGCGTCGACAAGGAGGCCGCGACCCACCTCCGGGCGTTGCTCGCGATGAAGACCCTGGCGGGCTACAGCCACCAGCCCGTGAGCAGGGACCGCGCCGTGCGTGCGGGTCGGGCGATGGACGCTCTCATGCGGGCTGCGCGATCCACCCGCTGACGGCGGTCAGTCCCGCACGCGCGTCGCCCAGAACGCCACCGCGCCCGCCGCCGCGACGTTGAGCGAGTCCACCCCGCCGGCCATCGGGATCCGCACCGTGAGGTCCGCCGCCGCGATGGTGGCCGGCTTCAGGCCGTCGCCCTCCGCGCCGAGCACGAGGGCCAGCCGCTCCGGTGGGTCGGCCTCCAGCTGGTCGAGGCCGATCGAGTCGTCCGAGAGCGCCAGCGCCGCGGTGACGAACCCGGCCTCGCGCAGCACCTCGACGCCCGACGGCCACGGGTCGATCCGGGTCCACGGGACCTGGAACACCGTGCCCATCGACACCCGGACCGAGCGACGGTAGAGGGGGTCCGCGCAGCGCGGGGTGACGAGCACGGCGTCCACGCCGATCGCCGCGGCGGACCTGAACGCCGCGCCGACGTTCGTGTGGTCGACGACGTCCTCCAGCACGGCTACCCGCCGCGCGCCCGCTCCCCCGCGCGCGCCGGACAGCACCGACGCGACCGTCGGCAGCGGCGGCCGGTGCATGGCGGCGAGCGCCCCGCGGTGCACGTGGAAGCCGGTGATGGCCTCCAGCACGGCCGGCTCGGCGACGTACACGCGCACCGGCTCGCCGTCGGGGTCGCGGGACTCGAGCATCGCGGTGAGGTCCGGCAGCCACCGCGGCGAGACGAGCACCGACCGGGGACGGTGCCCCGCGCTGAGCGCGCGCCCGAGCACCGTGGAGCTCTCCGCGATGTACAGGCCCTTCTCGGGCTCGTGCCGCGAGCGCAGCGCGACGTCGGTCAGGGAGACGTAGTCGGCGAGCCGCTCGTCGTCGGGGTCGGTCAGGTGGACGATGTCGAGCGCGGGCACGCCCGCCATCATCCCCCCGACGCGGTCAGGCCAGGAACTCCAGGGCGGCGGCGACCAGCAGGCGCCGGCCGGCCGCGAGGGTCGGCGCGTCGAGCGGCGCGAACTGCGCCGTGTGGTTGCCCGGGACCGACGGCACCACGCCTGTCGTGTAGCCGGCGGGGAACAGGGCCGGGTCCATGCCGCCCCAGAACCAGAACGCGTACGGCACCGGGTCGCCCGCGTACCGGCCCTTCGGCAGCCCGTACTCCGAGAAGTCCTCGGACCCCATCAGCGGGTCGGCGATCCGGACGGCGCCGTCGGGCATGACGGCGGCCTGCGCCGCCATCACCCGGTCGACGACCTCGGCGGTGTTGACCGTGGCCGGCGGGTTCTCGCGCATCCCGATGGTCGGCGGCTGCGGGCACCCGGCGGCGGCCGCCTCGGCCTCGACGATCCGCCGGACGGCCGCGACCGCCCGCTCCATCGACGCGTCGGACCGCGCGCGCAGGTTCACGGTGAACGTCGCGGTGTCCGGGATGATGTTCGACTTCGTGCCGGCGTGGAAGGTCCCGACGGTCACGACCAGCGGGTCCTCGGGCGAGGTCTCGCGGGCGACGATCGCCTGCAGGCGCGTGACCGCGTAGGCCGCGGTGAGGATCGGGTCGACGGTGACGAACGGCCGGGAGCCGTGCCCGCCGCGGCCGTGGATCGTCACGTCGAGGGTGCACGCCGCCGCCATCAGCAGCTCGCGGGAGTGGTTCGCCACCCCGGCGGGGAGCGGGCCGACGTGCTGCCCGAGCGCCACGTCGGGCTTCGGGAACCGGGTGAACAGCCCGTCGGCGAGCATCGCGTTCGCCCCGCTCGCCGTCTCCTCCGCGGGCTGACCGACGACCAGCAGCGTGCCGCGCCACGCCTCGCGCGCCCCCGCCAGGGCGTCGACCGCCGCGGCGAGGGCGGTGACGTGCATGTCGTGCCCGCACGCGTGCATCGTCGGGACGGTCTCCCCCGCCGGGTTCACGTCCGTGTGCCGGCTCGCGTACGGGACGCCCGACTCCTCCAGCACCGGCAGCCCGTCCATGTCCGCGCGCAGCATCACCACCGGTCCGTCGCCGTTGCGCAGGACCCCGACGACGCCGGTGCCGCCGACGCCCTCGGTGACCTCGAGCCCCGAGGCGCGCAGCTCCGTAGCCAGGGCGGCGGCGGTGCGGTGCTCCCGCCCGGACAGCTCCGGGTGCGCGTGCAGGTCGCGGTAGAGCGCGAGCCAGCGCGCGTCGAGCGGCTCGGCGGCGTCGAGCAGCCGGGCGGCGCGGGTGCGGTCGGTGGTCGGGGTGGTGTCGAGGGCCATGCGGCGTGGCGTCCCTTCGGTGCGGCGGTTCCCGGCACGCTGCCGCCGCCCTTCGGCCCCGGCCCGCCCGGCGCGCGCTCTTCCCCGCGGCAGCCCGGCCGCCGCCCCCTGCCGCGCAGGGCTGCCGCACCCCTACCATCAGCCCATGCGGTACGGGGTCCTGGGTCCCGTGGAGCTCGTGACCGCCGGCGGGAGCGAACCCGTCCGCGGTTCGCGGCAGCGCGCCCTGCTGGCGGTCCTGCTGGCGCACCGCGGGGCGCTGGTCCCGCGCGAGCGCCTCATCGTCGCGCTCTGGCCGGACGGGCCGCCGCCGAGCGCCGAGCACACCCTGCACAGCCACGCGTCACGCGTGCGTGCGCTGGTCGGCGCGGACCTGCGGGCCGTCCCCGGCGGGTACCGGCTGGACCCGCAGGACCTCGACGCCGACCGGTTCGACCGGGCGGTGCGGCAGGCGGTGCACGCCGGGCACCGCCTCCCCGGGGGTGCGACCGCCGACATGCTCGCCGACGCCCTCGCGCTCTGGCGCGGGCCGGCGTTCGGCGCGGAGGCGGACCTGCCGGAGGTCCAGGCCGAGGCCGAGCGGCTGGAGGCGGCACGCCGGGGCGCGCACGAGGCGCTGGCACGGGCGCTGCTCACCTCGGACCCGGCACGCGCGGCCGAGGCGGCCGAGCGGGCGCTCGACGGCGACCCCTACCGGGAGGGGGCCTGGGCGCTGCTGGTCCGGGCGCGGACCGCCGAGGGCCGCGCGGGCGAGGCGGTGCTGGCCTACCTGCGGGCCGCGGCCGCGCTCGACGAGATCGGGCTGCTGCCCTCGCACGACCTGCAGACGGCGCACGCCGCCGCCCTCGCGGCGGGACGCCCCCGGCGGCCGCTCGCCGCGCCGGTGCGCGGTGGGACCGGCGGGACCGGCGGGACCGGCGGGACCGGATCGACCCGTCCCGACGCGCCGTCCGCCGGCCGGGCCCCGCGGGACCACGCACCGGACCGCTCGCCGGTCCACGCACCCGGGCACGCACCCGACGCCCCCCGGCGCCCGGCCGCCTCCCCGCTCCCGCGACCGCGCACCTCCTTCGTCGGGCGGGAGGACGACGTGGCGGCGGTGCTGACGCTCCTCGGGCGGGTCGCGCTGGTCACGCTCGTCGGTCCCGGTGGCGTGGGAAAGACCCGGCTCGCCCTGGAGACCGCCGCCCGCGCCGCGACGCCGGCCCGGTTCCTCGAGCTGGGCGCCGTGCGCGACCCCGCCGCCGTCCCCGCGGCCGTGGCCGCCGCGCTGGACGCCGACCCGGAGGACCCGCCGGCGCGCACGCTGTCCCGGGCGGGGCGCCGCGAGCTCCTGCTGGTCCTGGACAACTGCGAGCACCTGCCCGCGGCTGTCGCCGAGTGCGTCGACCTGCTGCTGTCCGAGCCCGGTCCGCTGCGCGTGCTGACGACGAGCCGGACACCGCTGGGCGTGGCGGGCGAGCACGTCGTCCCCGTCGCCCCGCTCGGCACGACGGGCCCCGACTCGCCCGCGGCGGTGCTGTTCCGCGAGCGCGCGCGGGCCGCCGGCGGCCACGCGCCCGCACCCGCCCCGCCGGCCGGCGAGCACGGCGACCACGACGACCACGACGACGGTGACGACCCGGTCGAGCGCGTCGTCGCCCGCCTGGACGGGCTCCCGCTCGCGCTCGAGATGGCGGCCGCCCGCACCGCCACGCTGAGCGTCGCCGACGTCGCCGACCTGCTCGACGCCCGGCTGGCGGCGCTCGCCGCGCTCGCCTCCCCCCGCAGGGACGCCCCGGCGCGGCACCGGTCGCTGGGCGCGGTGGTCGCGTGGTCCCGCGAGCTGCTGCCGCCCGACGCGCGCCGCGCCCTCGACGGGTGGCCGGTGTTCGCGACGGCCTGCCCCCCGGACCTCGCGGCGCGGGTGCTGGACGTGCCGGCCACCACCGCCGAGGAGCTGGCGGCCGCGTCGCTGCTCGTGCGGGACGACGCCCGCGGCCGCACCCGCTACCGGATGCTGCAGACGGTGCGCGCGGTGGTGGGCCCGCCGCCCGAGGACCTGCGCGCCCGGCACGCGGCGGTGCTGCTGGGCGTCGCGCGCGAGGCCGACCACGCGCTGCGCGGGCCGGGCGAGGCGGATGCCCGCGCCCGGGTGACCGAGCTGCTGCCCGACCTGCGCCTCGCGCACGCGTGGTCCGCGACCCACGACCCCGAGGTCGCGGTCCGGCTGACCCGCGCGCTGCACGTGCACGCCGTCGACGCCCTGCGCACCGACGTGCTCGCCTGGCCCGTCCCCGGCCGGGAGGACGCGCCCGCGGTGCTGGCGGCGCTCGCCGCCCGGGCGCTGGTGCAGGGCCACCGGGCCGCTGCCGGCCGGCGCGCCGCTGCCGCCCTGGCGACCGCGACCGACGTCGCCGACCGGCTGCACGCCCTGGAGGTGCTCGCGGACCTCGCCCTGTTCGAGGGCCGGACGGACGAGGCCGTGGCGCTGGGCGCCCGCATCGCCGCCACGGCCCAGCACGCCGGCGACCCGCACTACCGCGCCGTGGGGCTGACGTACCCGGTGCTCGTCGCCGCCTACCGGGACCGGCCGACGCAGGCCCGCACCGCGCTGGCCGCCCTCGAGCACGCCGTCCACCCCGTGCACTCCGCGCCCACCGACCGGGGCTGGCTCGCGTTCAGCACCGGCGAGGTGCTGGCGCGCACCGACCCGGAGGCGGCGCTCGGCGCGCTGGGCGAGGCGCGCGCGCTGGCGGACGGGACCGGCAACCGGTACCTGTCCGGGGTCGCGCGCGCGGCGACCGTCGCGGCCGTCGCCCGGCGGCCCGACCCGGCGGGCGCCCTGGACGAGCTGCTCGACCTCGCCCGGGCGTGGGCGCCCACCGGCGACCGCACGCACCTGCTCACCGCGCTGCGCAACGCGGTCCCGCTGCTGCTCCGGCTGGGCAGGCCCGAGGACGCCGCCCGCCTGCTCGGCACGGTCACCGCGCCGGACCTGCCGGAGACCTACGGGGTCGAGGCCGACGCGCTGGCCACCGTCCGCGCGGACCTGGGCGAGCAGCTCGGGGCCCGCCGGCTGCGGCTGCTCGTCGCGCAGGGGCGCGCCCAGGACCTGTCGCGCGCGGCCGACCGGATCGGGGGGTCAGAGGTGGAGGCGGTAGAACCGGAACAGGTCGTGCCGGACCGGCAGGACCTCGAGGGCTGAGAACCCGGCCGCGCGGGCGTACCGCTCCAGCGTCGCGGGGCGCATCACCGTCCCGGTGCCGACGCCGCCGGTGTGCGACAGCCCGTCGGGCAGGCAGACGCCCAGCGAGAACCCGTAGAACCAGCGGTCCAGGGGGCCGGCGGGCGCCGTGAACTCCGGCTCCACCCGCTCGTCCACCACCAGCACCCAGGCGTCGGGCGCCGCGAGGCCCCGCGCCGCCCGCAGCACGGCGACCGGGTCGCCCATGTCGTGCACGCACTCGAACGCGGTGACCAGGTCGTAGCGGTCCCCGCCCGCCTCGACCGCCGCCGCGTCCGACGCGACGAACCGCACCCGGTCCTCCACGCCGAGGGCCGCCGCGTGCCGCCGCGCCGCCTCCACCGACGGCGCGTCCACGTCGATCCCGGTCACCTCGACCTCCTCGTGGGCGAGCGCGAGCCCCACCGACGACCACCCCTCCCCGCAGCCGATGTCCGCGACGCGAGCCCCCGCTCGCAGCCGCCCGTCGAGCTCGGGCAGCGCCTCGGCGACGAGGCCGGCGAGCCCGTGCAGGAAGAACGGCCGGTTCAGCGCGGCCTGCGCCTCCCGGGCGTCGGCCCCGAGCCGCTCCCACGAGACGCCGCCGCCCGACCGGTACGCCGCGTGCAGGTCGTCGACGACCCGCCCGCTCGCGGCGTGCATCCGCCCGAGCGGCGCGAGGTACGCCGCGGAGTCGACGTCGGTCAGCACCTCCGCCGCCCCGGGCGTGAGGGCGAACGCGTCACCGTCCACCGTCAGGTACCCGGCCGCCGCCTGGTGCTCGAGCCACTCCCGCACGTAGCGCCCGTGCGTCGCCGTCAGCGCCGCGAGCTCCTCGGCCCGGCAGGGGCCGTGCTGGGCGAGCGCGCGATACCAGCCCAGGCGCTCGCCCGCGTGGACGGCCGCGAGCTCCTGCGCTCCCAGGCTCGCCGCCATGACCCGGGCGGCGACCTCCTCGGTCGTGCCGCCGACGGGCTCGAACAGGTCCGACGGGCCGGCCTGCGTCGCGGTCGTGGTCATGCGGTCCTCCTGGGGATCGGGCCACGGGCTGCGCCGCGGCGTGCGGGACCAGCACAGACCCGCACCCTCGCAGCGGCCTCGCAGCCGCGTCGCAGCGGCGCCCCGACCCGGCTCGCGGTCGCCGACCGCGCAGGTCCGGGGCACGATGGCTCGCATGAGCGACCACTGGACCGCCCTGCTGGCCTGCGTCGAGGACGACGAGCACGTCGAGGCGTCGGTCGGACGGGCCCTGGAGGCGGCGTCCGCCGCCGGGACGCCCGTCGACGCGGCGCTGCTCGGTCTCGACGCGACGCCCGGACCGGCACCCCGGTCGAACGAGGAGTGGCGCGCCGCGGTGCTGGACCTGGTCAACGCCCACGCCGGCGCGCTCCAGCAGCTGCTGCCGCTGGAGGACGACGGCGAGACGGCCGCGACGGCGCCGTACGAGGCGGAGGAGGCGTTCCTGCACGCCCTGGCCGCCGGCTACTCCGACCGCCCGGCGGACTGACCGGCCCGGACCCGCGGGACCGGCCCGCGCCCGCCGGGCCCGGCCCGCGCCCGCCGGGCCCGCCGCGCCCGTCAGTCCTCGACGGCGACCGCCGCCGCGAACTGGCTCGCGTACAGCCGCGCGTAGGCACCGCCGGCCGCGAGCAGCTCGTCGTGCGAGCCCTGCTCCACGATGGACCCGTGCTCCATCACGAGGATCACGTCGGCGTCCCGGATCGTCGACAGCCGGTGCGCGATGACGAACGAGGTCCGCCCGGAGCGCAGCGTGCTCATCGCCTGCTGCACGAGGACCTCGGTGCGGGTGTCCACCGAGGACGTCGCCTCGTCGAGCACGAGGATCGCCGGGTCGGCCAGGAACGCCCGCGCGATGGTCAGCAGCTGCTTCTCGCCGGCGGACAGGTTCGCCGCCTCGTCGTCGACCACCGTGTCGTAGCCGTCGGGCAGCGCCCGCACGAACTGGTCGACGTGCGTCGCGACGGCCGCCTCGACGATCCGGTCCTCGTCCGGCTGCTCGACCCCGTACGCGATGTTGTCCCGGATCGTGCCGCCGAACAGCCAGGTGTCCTGCAGCACCATCCCGACCCGGGAGCGCAGGTCGTCGCGCGTGAGCTCGCGGGTGTCGACGCCGTCGAGCGTGATGCGCCCGCCGTCGATCTCGTAGAACCGCATGAGCAGGTTCACCAGCGTGGTCTTGCCGGCGCCGGTGGGGCCGACGACGGCGACCGTCTGGCCGGGCTCCGCGACCAGCGACAGGCCGTCGATCAGCGGCGTCCCCGGGACGTACCGGAACGACACGTCCTCGAACACCACGCGTCCGCGCACCCGCTCGGGCAGCCGCGCGGGCCGGGCCGGGTCGGGCTCCTGCTCCGGGGCGTCGAGCAGCTCGAACACCCGCTCCGCGGAGGCGACGCCCGACTGCAGCAGGTTCATCATCGAGGCGATCTGCGTGATCGGCTGGGTGAACTGCCGCGAGTACTGGATGAACGCCTGCACGTCGCCGAGCGTGAGGGAGCCCGACGCGACGCGCAGCCCGCCCACCACGGCCACGACCACGTAGTTGAGGTTCGCGAGGAACCCCATCGCGGGCTGGATGATCCCGGAGATGAACTGGGCCTTGAACGACGCCGCGTACAGCTCGCCGTTCTGGTCGTGGAACTGGCTGATCGCCTGCTCCTGGCGCCCGAACACCTTGACCAGCGCGTGACCGGTGTACATCTCCTCGATGTGCGCGTTGAGCGACCCCGTCCACCGCCACTGCGCGATGAACTGCGGCTGCGACCGCTTCGCGATCGCGGCGGTGACCACCACGGACAGCGGCACGGTGACGAGGGCGACGAGCGCGAGCAGCGGGGAGATCCAGACCATCATCGCGAGCACCCCGACCACGGTCAGCACCGCCGTGATCAGCTGGGACAGGGTCTGCTGCAGCGTCTGGGCGACGTTGTCGATGTCGTTCGTGACGCGGCTGAGCACCTCGCCGCGGGGCTGCCCGTCGAAGTACCGCAGCGGCAGCCGGCCGAGCTTCGCCTCGACGTCCTCGCGCAGCCGGTAGACCACCCGCTGCACGACGCCCGTCGTGAGGAGGCCCTGCAGGTACCCGAACAGGGACGACGCCACGTAGATCGCGACGACCGCGAGGAGCAGGCCGCGCAGGGCCGTGAAGTCGACCCCCTGCCCGGGCACGACGTCCATCCCGCCGAGCATGTCGGCGAGCCGGTCCTGCCCCTGCGCGCGCAGCCCCTCGATCGCCTCCGCCTTCGTGACGCCCGCGGGCAGCTGCTGCCCCACGACCCCGTCGAAGATGACGTCCGTCGCGCTGCCGAGCACCTTCGGGCCGGTGACCGCGAGCGCCACCGACGCGATGCCGAGCAGCACCACGGCGACGAGCCGCCAGCGCTCCGGGCGCAGCACGCCGAGCAGCCGCCGCCCCGACGCGCGGAAGTTCAGCGACTTCTCGCCGGGCATGCCCAGTCCCGCGCCGGGCCCCATGCCGCGCCCGGGCATCCGGCGCGGCGCGGCGGGTGCGGTCTCGGTGCGGGCCTCGTCCTCGGCGCTCACGCCGCCTCCTCCGCGCTGATCTGGGAGAACACGATCTCCTGGTAGGTCCGGCAGCTCGCCATCAGCTCCGCGTGGGTGCCGGTGCCGACCACCGCGCCCTCCTCGAGCACCACGATCCGGTCGGCGTCGCGGATGGTCGCCACCCGCTGCGCGACGACGATCACCGCGGCGTGCCGGGTCTCGGGCACGAGCGCGGTCCGCAGCGCCGCGTCGGTGGCGTAGTCGAGCGCCGAGAAC
The DNA here is from genome assembly GCF_949769265.1 of Cellulomonas endometrii. Lineage (NCBI taxonomy): Bacteria > Bacillati > Actinomycetota > Actinomycetes > Micrococcales > Cellulomonadaceae > Cellulomonas > Cellulomonas endometrii. Next base: position 32,393 of record NZ_CATKPC010000004.1, read on the forward strand.
GAGTCGTCGAACAGGTAGATCGCCGGCTTGCTGACCAGCGCCCGCGCGATGGCCAGCCGCTGGCGCTGCCCGCCGGACACGTTCGTGCCGCCCTGCGCGATCGGGGCGTCGAGCCGCTCCGGCAGCTCCTCGACGAAGGACCGGGCCTGCGCCACCTCGAGCGCGTGCCAGAGGTCGTCGTCGGTGGCGTCGGGGTTCCCGTACCGGAGGTTCGACGCGACCGTGCCGCTGAACAGGTACGGGCGCTGCGGCACCAGCCCGATCAGCCGCCAGAGGTCCTGCGGGGCGATGTCCCGGACGTCGACCCCGTCGATCAGGACGCTGCCGCCGGTGGCGTCGAACAGGCGGGGCACCAGGTTGACCAGCGTCGTCTTGCCCGACCCGGTGGAGCCGATCACCGCGGTGGTCTCCCCCGGCTCGGCGACCAGGTCGACCCCGTGCAGCACCGGACGCTCCGCCCCGGGGTACCGGAGCTCGACGTCCCGCAGCTCGACGCGCCCCCGCGGCTGCGCGAGCCGGACGGGTGCGGCCGGCGGGACGACGGACGACTCGGTGTCCATGACCCCCGCGATGCGCTCCGCGGACACGACGGCCCGGGGCACCATCACGAACATCATCGTCGACATCATGACCGCCATCAGGATGTACATGATGTAGCTGAGGAACGCCGTCAGGGCCCCGACCTGCATCTCCCCCGCGTCGATCCGCCCGGCCCCGAACCACAGCACGCCGACGCTGGTGACGTTCATGATGAGCATGACGACCGGGAACATCAGCGACATCAGCCGGCCGACGCGCAGCGAGGTGTCGAACAGCGCGTCGTTGGCCTGACCGAACCGCTCGGCCTCCCGCCGCTCCCGCACGAACGCCCGGATGACCCGCAGCCCGGTGATCTGCTCGCGCATGACGCGGTTGATCCCGTCGATCCGCTGCTGCATCACGCGGAAGTACGGCACCATCCGGCTGACGATCAGCCCGACGACGACGCCCAGCACCGGCACGACCACGAGCAGCAGCCGGGACAGCGCCACGTCCTCCTGGAGCGCGAGGACGACGCCGCCGACCAGCATGATCGGCGCCATCACCATGATCGTGAACGTCAGCAGCACGACCATCTGCACCTGCTGCACGTCGTTGGTCGTGCGGGTGATGAGCGAGGGCGCCCCGAACTGCGCGACCTCGCGGGCGGAGAACTCCTGCACGTGGGTGAACAGCCCCTCGCGCAGGTCCCGGCCGAACGACATCGCGACGCGCGCGCCGAAGTAGACGGCCAGGATCGAGCACAGGACCTGGAGCAGGCTGATGCCGAGCATCAGGACGCCGATCCGCAGGATGTAGCCGGTGTCGCCGACGGCGACGCCCTTGTCGATGATGTCGGCGTTCAGGCTCGGCAGGTACAGCGTGGCGATGGTCTGCGCGAGCTGGAGCAGCAGCACGGACGCGACCTGCGAGCGGTACGGCCGCAGGTACTCGCGGAGCAGGCGGAGCAGCATGGGACTCCCGGTGCGTGCGGGGTGCGGTCAGGTGCGGGCGGCGCCGTGCAGCAGGACGTCCACCAGGTCGGCGACGGCGAGCTCGGCCTCCTCCGGCACGAGCGGCGGCCCCTGGCCCATGATCGTCGCGAGCAGGAGCTGGGCGACCCGCTCGGGCTCCACGCGCAGCTCGTCCCGGTACGGCGCCAGCCGCCGGGCGATCGCGGCGCGCGACTCCGTCAGGGCGCGCAGCCGCACGTCCCGGCCCGGCCCGTGCGGGAGCGCGTGCGGCGTGCCGGGGCCTCCGGTGAGGGAGCGGCCGAGGACGTCCGCGCCGCGCGCCCCCCGGACGGCGGCCGCCCGGCGACCCTCCTCCGACGCGAGGACCCCGTGCACCGCGAACATCACGCGCCGCACCCGCCGCCCGCGCGCGGCGACGACCTCGGCGACCTGGGTGAGCTCCGCCGCGAGACCGCCGGCGCGGGGCAGGGCGTCGATCTCCGCGACGCCGGCGGCCGGGTCGAGGGCGCGCGAGGCCGCGGCCGTCAGCAGCTCGACCTTGTCGTCGAAAGCCCGGAACAGCGTGCCCTCGGCGACGCCGGCGGCGAGGGCGATCTGCCGGGTCGACACCTGCGAGCCGTGCCGCTCGAGCAGCGGGATCGTCGCGACGGCGATGGCGTCGCGACGCTCGTCGCGGCTCATCGGCCGCGCGCGACCGGTTCGGGGCTCCTCCACGCCGCCACCCTAAGTGAGTGAGCACTCACTCGTCCAGTCACCGCCGCGTCCCCGCGCACGACGGCGCCCGCCGGCGCGGGTGCGCGGCGGGCGTCGCCGTGCAGGCGCCGGGGTCAGCGGCCGGGCGCCCGCACCGTCACGGGGCGGGCGGCGCGGCCTGCCCCGCGTCGGGCTCCGCCGGCGGCACGGGCGGCACCGGCGGCACCGGCGGCTGCGCGGGGGCCGAGGTGCCGGGGCGCGGGCGCTGGCCCGCCTCCGCGACCGGGTCGAACGGCCGGCCGCTGAACGTGCCGGCGCTCGTCGCGTCGGCGGTCGCGGCCTCGGACTCGCGCCGGGCCTCGGCCAGCGCCTCCTTGGGGTCGGTCAGCGCGATCGGCGGCAGGTCCTGCGGGCTCAGCGGCGACGACCCGGCGGGCCGCGCCTCCGTGGCCGCGCCCTCGTCGTCCCCCGAGCCGCCGAACGCGCCGGCGAAGCCCTTCGTGAACTGCCCGAGCGCGCCGGTCAGCTCGGACGGCACGATCCACACCTTGTTCGCCGGGGTGGCCGCCAGCTTCGGCAGCGCCTGCAGGTACTGGTACGCGAGGAGCTTCGGGTCGGCGTCGCCGCGGTGCACGGCGTCGAAGACCTGGAGGATCGCGCGGGACTCGCCCTCGGCGGACAGGATGGCCGCCTGCGCGGAGCCCTCGGCCCGCAGGATCGCGGCCTGCTTCTCGCCCTCCGCGGTGAGGATCTGCGACTGCTTGACGCCCTCCGCGGTGAGGATCGCGGCACGGCGGTCGCGCTCGGCGCGCATCTGCTGCTCCATCGCGCCCTGGACGGAGGCGGGCGGGTCGATGCTCTTCAGCTCGACGCGGTTCACGCGGATGCCCCACTTGCCGGTCGCCTCGTCGAGGACGCCGCGGAGCTGGCCGTTGATCTGGTCGCGGCTGGTCAGGGTCTGCTCGAGGTCCATCGAGCCGATCACGTTGCGGAGCGTGGTGACCGTCAGCTGCTCGATGCCGGTGATGTAGTTGGCGATCTCGTAGACCGCCGACTTCGGCTCCGTCACCTGGAAGTAGATGACGGTGTCGATGCTGACCACCAGGTTGTCGGAGGTGATCACGGGCTGCGGCGGGAACGACACCACCTGCTCGCGCAGGTCGACGCCCGCACGGACCCGGTCGACGAACGGGATGATCAGGTGCAGGCCGGCGTCCAGCGTCCGGTTGTACCGGCCGAGCCGCTCCACCAGGAGCGCGACGGTCTGCGGCACGATGCGCACGGCACGCGCCAGGGTCACCACGACGAAGACCGCCAGGATGCCCAGGAACACCCATCCCACGATCGCGCCGACGTTCGGGTCGTCCACTGCGTCTCCTCCCTGCACCGGCCCGTCACCCGGGCCGTCCTCCTCCAGGCGCGACCGGTCGGTCGCGCCCGTCGTCTCAGATGCCGGCGGGCGCGCCGGGCGGACCCGACCCGTCGGCCGTCGCGGGCCGGTCGGCCGCCGCGACCACCGCGGTGGCGCCGTCGATCCGCGCCACGCGGACCTCGGTGCCGGCCGGGAAGGACTCCCCGTCGGCCAGCGCGCGCGCCGACCACACCTCGCCCGCCAGCTTCACGCGGCCGCCGGCGACGTCGGTCGGCGCGACCACCACGGCCGAGCGACCGACCAGGGCGGCGGAGTTCGTCTCCACGAGCGGGGTGCGCTCCCGCAGGCGCCGCAGCAGGAACGGCCGCAGCGCGAACAGCATGAGCAGCGACGTCACCGCGGCGACCACGATCTGCACCGCGAGCGGCGCACCGAGCGCGTTCGCGGCGGCACCTCCGAGCGCGCCGAACGCGAGCATGAGGAAGATCAGGTCGAGCGAGAACATCTCCGCGACGCCCAACAGCAGCGCGCCACCGAGCCACCACAACCAGCCCATCGTCGGCCCCCTTCCGTGGGGTGTGCCCGTCCGGCACCGTCGTCGTCGGCGGCGACGCCACGCCGCTCACCACCGATCCTAGACGATTTCTTGACCTCGACGAGGGGAAACCGTCCGCGGGGCGGTGCCGGCGTCAGCGGGAGCCGCGCGCCGTCCAGCGGTCGTCGGTCTTCTCGACGCGCAGCGGGGTGCCGAACGCGCCGGACAGGTTCTCGCTCGTCAGCACCTCGTCGACCGGCCCGGCGGCGTGCACCCGGCCGTCCGCGAGCAGCAGCAGGTGGGTGAAGCCCGGCGGGATCTCCTCGACGTGGTGCGTGACCAGCACGAGCACGGGCGAGCGGCGATCGGCGGCCAGCTCCGCCAGGGCGCTCACCAGCTCCTCGCGCCCCCCGAGGTCCAGGCCCGCGGCGGGCTCGTCGAGCAGCAGCAGCTCCGGGTCGCTCATGAGGGCCCGCGCGATCTGCACGCGCTTGCGCTCCCCCTCGCTGAGCGTGCCGTACCGCCGGTCCGCGAACCGCTCGACGCCGAACGCCGCCATGAGGTCGGTCGCGCGGGACTCGTCGACGTCCTCGTACGCCTCGCGCCAGCGGCCGGTGACGCCGTACGCCGCGGTGAGCACGACGTCGCGGACGATCTCCCCGCCCGGGATCCGCTCCGCGAGCGCCGCGCTGGCCAGGCCGATCCTCGGTCGCAGCTCGAACACGTCGACCCGGCCGAGCCGGGAGCCCAGCAGGTCCGCCGTCCCCGAGGTCGGGTGCATCCGCCCGGAGGCCACCTGGAGCACGGTCGTCTTGCCCGCGCCGTTGCGCCCCAGCACCACCCAGCGCTCGCCCTCGCGGACCGTCCAGGACAGCGCGTCGAGGATCGTCGTGGTGCCGCGCCGGATGGTCACGTCCTGCAGGTGGAGCACGTCGGTCATGGACACCAGACCCTAGCTGCCCGGGAGCGCCGGGACGTGGTCGTACGTTGGTGGCGTGGACCGCACCTCCCTCGCCCTGCCCCGCTCCGTGCTGCTCGCGCTCTGGCTCGCCGAGCCCGGCGCCGGGTCCGGGCCGGTGCAGCGCACGCTCGACGCGGTGCAGGGCGACGACGAGCCGCACCGGGTGACCGTGCCGGAGGCGGGCGTGCCCGGGCTGGGCTCCGGCGAGCCCCGCGGCGGCGCGACCCTCGCCGACCTCGTCGCGGCGTGGGCGAGCGGCCCGCGCACGGTCGCCGCCGTGCTGCCGGCCCCCGGCGACCCCGCCGGTGCGCCCGCGGCGGTGGCGGGCCCGGCGCAGGAGGCCGGCGAGGCCGTCCTGGTCAGCACGCCCGACGGCGACTTCGCGGCGGTCCCCGGAGTGGAGCAGTTCGGCAGCGCGCTCGAGGTGGGCCACCTGGTGACCTGGCAGCTGCACGCGGTGCCGCCGTGGCGCCAGGCGCTGGTCGGCCAGGTCGGCACGCTCGCCGAGGCGGAGCGGGAGCTCGCGACGGCCCTGACCCGGGCGACCGAGGCGCTCGTCTCGCTGGACGTGGCGCGGTGGCGGCCCGACGCCGCAGAGCAGATCGCCGCGCTGCGGTCGACCCCCGACGCGCTGGGCGTGCTCCCGCCCGGGCTGGAGCCCCGGCGGGTGCGCGTGATCGGGTCGGCCCTGCGCCTGCGCGCCATCGTCGACATCGCCACGTCCGACGACGGCGCCGCGGTGAACCTCTGGCAGGCGGACCAGCGGCACAGCGCCCTGCGGGACGTCGACCGGGCCGCGCGCCGGGCGCTGGCCGTCGCGACGCACCCGGCGGCGGACGCGCCGGACCCGCGGCGGGCCTGAGCGCCGCGCAGCCGCTCAGCCCGCGCGGGCGTCAGCGCAGGACGGAGCGGTACACGTCCAGCGTCCGCTCGGCGATGGCGTCCCACGAGAAGTGGTCCTCCACCCGCTGGCGCGACGCGACGCCCCACGCCCGCGCGCGCTCGGCGTCGGACACGGCCTCCGCGAGCGCGGCGCCCAGGTCGGCGACGTACCGGTCGGGGTCGACGGGCGTGCCGGTGCCGTCCTGCACCTGCTCGATCGGCACGAGCCAGCCGGTGGTGCCCTCGTCGACGACCTCGGGGATGCCGCCCGTCGCGGTGCCCACCACGGGCAGCCCCACGGCCATCGCCTCCAGGTTCACGATGCCGAGCGGCTCGTAGACCGACGGGCACGCGAACACCGTCCCGGTCGCGAGCACGGACACCAGCTCCTGGCGGGGCAGCATCCGCTCGATCCACACCACGCCCTCGCGCCGCGCCCGCAGCTGCTCGACCAGCCCGGTGACCTCGGCCATGATCTGCGGCGTGTCCGGCGCCCCGGCGCACAGCACCAGCTGCACCTCGGGCGGCAGCTGCTCGGCCGCGCGCAGCAGGTAGGGCAGGCCCTTCTGCCGGGTGATCCGCCCGACGAACACCACGGCGGGGCGGTCGGGGTCGATGCCGTTCTCCACCGCGACCGCGCGGGCCGCGGCCCACTCGTCGTCCGTCTCCGGCCGGCGCCAGCCCGTCAGGTCGATGCCGTTGTGCACGACCTTCACCCGCTCCGGGTCGATCGCGGGGTAGCAGCGCAGGATGTCCTCGCGCATGCCCGCGCTCACGGCGATGACCGCGGCCGCGGACTCGAACGCCGTCCGCTCCGCCCACGACGACAGCGCGTACCCGCCGCCGAGCTGCTCGGCCTTCCACGGGCGCAGCGGCTCCAGGCTGTGCGCCGAGACCACGTGCGGGACGCCGTGCAGCAGCGACGCCAGGTGGCCGGCGAGGTTCGCGTACCAGGTGTGGGAGTGCACGAGGTCGGTCGCCGGGCCGTCGCCGCGGCCGACGCCGTCGACGATCGACAGGTCCACGCCGAGCGTCGCCAGCGCGGGGTTCGCGTCCGCGAGCGCCGACGGCACGTCGTAGCCCGTGACGCCCGGCTCGTCGCGCGGCCCGTCGAAGCAGTGCACCCGCACGTCGACGCTGCGCCGCAGCACCGCGGCGAGCTCCGCGACGTGCACACCGGCGCCGCCGTAGACGTGCGGGGGGTACTCGCGGGTCAGCAGGTCGACTCTCACCTGCGACACGCTAGCGCGGAACCTCCCGTTCGCCTCGCCGAGCACCCGGTCGTGGCTCTAGGGTCAGGGCATGGCAGCGCCGCGCATCCTGGCAATCGTCCTCGCAGGTGGAGAGGGCAAGCGGCTCATGCCGCTGACCGCCGCCCGCGCCAAGCCGGCCGTGCCGTTCGGGGGCATCTACCGCCTCGTCGACTTCGCACTGTCGAACCTCGTCAACTCGCGGTACCTGCACATCGTCGTGCTGACCCAGTACAAGTCGCACAGCCTCGACCGGCACGTCTCGAAGACCTGGCGCATGTCCACCCTGCTGGGCAACTACGTCTCCCCCGTGCCCGCGCAGCAGCGGGTCGGCAAGCACTGGTACCTCGGCAGCGCCGACGCGATCTACCAGTGCCTCAACATCCTGGACGACGAGCGGCCCGACATCGTCGTCGTGGTCGGCGCCGACCACGTGTACCGCATGGACTTCTCGCAGATGGTGGACCAGCACATCGCCACCGGCGCCGAGATGACCGTCGCGGGCATCCGGCAGCCCATCGGGATGGCCGACCAGTTCGGCGTCATCGAGACCGACCCGTCGGACCCGACGAAGATCGCCGCGTTCCGCGAGAAGCCGTCCGACCCGGTCGCGCTGCCGGACTCCCCGCAGGAGATCCTCGCGTCGATGGGAAACTACGTCGTCAACACCGACGCCCTGATCCGGGCCGTCACCGAGGACGCCGAGAACCCGACGTCCCGGCACGACATGGGCGGCGACCTCGTGCCGGCGTTCGTCGAGCGCGGGACCGCGGCGGTCTACGACTTCATCCACAACGACGTGCCCGGCTCCACCGACCGGGACCGGCAGTACTGGCGCGACGTCGGGACCCTGGACTCGTACTACGACGCGAACCAGGACCTCATCTCGATCGAGCCGGTGTTCAACCTGTACAACGACGAGTGGCCGGTCTACACCGGGTACACCGGGCTCCCGCCGGCCAAGTTCGTGCACGCCGGCGCCGGTCGCCTCGGGCACGCCGCCGACTCGATCGTCTCCCCCGGCGTCATCGTCTCCGGGGCCACGGTCTCCGGCTCGGTGCTGTCGCCCGGCACGTACCTGCACTCGTGGGCGCAGGTCACGGACTCGGTGCTGATGGACGGCGTCCAGGTGAACCGGTACGCGCAGGTGCACCGGGCGATCCTCGACAAGAACGTCGTGGTCCAGGAGCGCGCCCGCGTCGGCATCGACCGCGAGCACGACGAGGCCCGCGGCTTCACCGTCACCGAGTCGGGCATCACGGTCGTCCCGAAGGGCGCGGTCGTCGAGCTCTGACACGCCCGGCCGCGCGGGCGTCCGCCGGCCGTGGACGCCCGCGCGGCGGCGTGAGCGGCCTCGGTAGCCTGCCCGGGTGAGCCAGCCGCGACCGCCCCGCCTCGTCGTCATGGACGTCGACTCGACGCTGATCACCCAGGAGGTCGTCGAGCTCCTGGCCGCGCACGCCGGGTCGCAGGACGAGGTCCGGGAGATCACCGAGCGGGCCATGCGCGGCGAGCTGGACTTCACCGAGTCGCTGCGGGCCCGGGTCGCCACGCTGGCCGGGCTCTCCGTCTCGGTGTTCGCCGAGGTGCTGGACGAGGTCGTCGTGACCCCCGGCGCCGTGGAGCTGCTCGCCGAGCTGGACCGCCGCGGCTGGCCCGTCGGGCTGGTGTCCGGCGGGTTCGTGGAGGTCGTCGCGCCGCTGGCGGAGCGGCTCGGCATCCCCCGGTTCCACGCGAACGCCCTCGAGGTGGAGCACGGCGCCCTCACCGGCCGGGTCGCCGGCGAGGTCGTGGACCGCGCGGTGAAGGCCCGCACCCTGCGCGAGTACGCCGCCGATGCCGGGATCCCCCTGGACCGGACCATCGCGATCGGCGACGGCGCCAACGACCTGGACATGCTCGCCACCGCGGCGTTCGGCATCGCGTTCAACGCCAAGCCGGTGGTGTGCGAGCAGGCCGACGCCGTCGTCCGCGACCGCCTCGACGCGGTCCTGGACCTGCCGCCGTTCCGCTGACTCTCCGGCCGGCGCGCCCTCCGGGCGGCAGCCGCGGCGTCAGGCGGGGGCGACCACGCGCAGCAGCCGGGCGGCGTCGGGCACCAGCTCCGCCCACGGCCCGGGCACGTCGAGCAGGCTGTACGCCGCCGTGGAGACCCCGACCCGCACCTGCGCGACCGCTGCCTCGTCCGACCCCGGCCCGGCCAGCGCGGCGGCGGTCTGCGAGACGGTCGGCTCGTGCCCGACGACCAGGACGGTGCCCGCGGACTCCTCGACCTCGCGCAGCAGGCCGACGAGCGCGCGCACGCCGGCGGTGTAGAGCTCGTCGCTCAGCCGCGCGGCCTCGGCCGGCAGGCCCAGACCCGCGCGCACCAGGTCCCACGTCTGACGGGTCCGCACGGCCGAGGACACCAGCACCACGTCCGGCACGACGCCGGCCGCCGCGAGCGCGACGCCGACCTCGGAGGCCTGCTTGCGCCCCGCGAGCGCGAGCGGGCGGAGCTGGTCGTCGAGGGAGGCCGGGTGCTCCGCCTTGGCGTGGCGGAGCAGGACGAGCTGGTGCGCGGGATTCACGCGCACCAGCGTCGCACGACTACTGACCCATGGCGTGCACGCCGCCGTCGACGTGCACCATCTCCCCGGTGGTCTTCGGGAACCAGTCGGACAGCAGCGCGGCCACCGCGCGGGCGGTCGGCTCCGGGTCGTGGACGTCCCAGCCCAGGGGCGCGCGGCCGTCCCAGCCGCCCTCCATCGACTCGAAGCCGGGGATGGACTTCGCGGCCGTGGTGCGGATCGGGCCGGCGGACACGACGTTCACGCGGATGCCGGACGGGCCGAGGTCGCGCGCCAGGTAGCGGGAGGTCGACTCGAAGGCGGCCTTGGCGACGCCCATCCAGTCGTAGACCGGCCAGGCGAACCGGGCGTCGAACGTGAGGCCGACGATCGAGCCGCCGTTCGTGAGCAGCGGCTGCGTGGCGGTGGCGAGCGACTTCAGGGAGAACGCGGAGACCTCGAGCGCGGTCGCCACGTCGGCCCACTGCGCGGCGAGGAAGTTGCCGCCCATGACGGACTGCGGCGCGAAGCCGATCGAGTGCACGACGCCGTCCAGGTGGTCGACGTGCTCGCGGACCCGGTCGCCGAGCGCGGCCAGGTCGTCCGCGTCGGTGACGTCGAGCTGCACGACCGGCGCCTCCTTCGGCAGCCGGCGCGCGATCGCCTGCGTCAGGCGGAACTGACGGCCGAACGAGCTGAGCACGACCTCGGCGCCCTCCTCCTGCGCGAGGCGCGCGACGTGGAAGGCGATGGAGCCGTCGGTGAGGACACCGGTGACGAGGAGCTTCTTGCCGTCGAGGAGACCCATGGTGGTTCCGTTCCGTTCGTTCGGGGTGAGGGAGGTCAGTGGCCCATGCCGAGGCCGCCGTCGACGGGCAGCACCGCGCCGGAGATGTAGCCGGCGGCGGGCGACGCGAGGAACTCCACGGCCGCAGCGATCTCGTCGACCGCGCCGAACCGCGCCGCCGGGATGGAGGACAGGTACGCGTCCTGGCGGTCCTGCGGGAGCTCGGCGGTCATGGCGGTCTCGATGAAGCCCGGCGCGACGACGTTCGCCGTGATGCCGCGGGCGCCGAGCTCGCGTGTGACGGACCGGGCCATGCCGACCAGGCCGGCCTTCGTCGCCGCGTAGTTGACCTGGCCCGCGTTGCCGTACAGGCCGACCGCCGAGCCGATCATCACGATGCGGCCGCGGCGCAGGCGGATCATGCCCTTGGAGGCCCGGCGCACGCAGCGGAACACCCCCGTGAGGTTCACGTCGAGCACCTGCTCGAAGTCCTCGTCGCTCATCCGCATGAGCAGGCCGTCGCGGGTCACGCCCGCGTTCGCGACGAGCACCTCGACCGGGCCGTGCTGCGCCTCGGCCTCCGCGAACGCCGCGTCCACGGACGCCGTGTCGGTGACGTCGCCCGTCACGGTCAGGACGCCGTCCGGGGCGCCGCCGCTGCGGGCCAGGGTGGCGACCCTGTCGCCGTTCGCCAGGAACCGCTCGGCGATCGCGCGGCCGATCCCGCGGTTGGCGCCGGTCACGAGCACGCTGCGCGGCTCCGGGCGGGGGCTGGTGGTCTGCGAGGTCTCGGACACGGAAGTCGACGCTAGCCGACGCCCCCGCGACGGCGGTGCACCGGCGCGGCACAGGTTGGCGCGCCCCGGTTGTCCGGTTCGCACAAGGCGCCGGTCCGCTCGCCGCCGGGCAGCAGGACCGGCGGGCGTGTCCGAAACGTTCACGACCCGCGGCGGGCGCCGGCCCTACCGTCGGGGCATGACACCGCACCTGGACCTCATCGGGCTCGTCGCCACCGACCTGCCCCGCACGCTCGCGTTCTACCGGGCCCTCGGCCTCGACGTGCCGGCCGACGCGGACGCCGCGCCGCACGTGGAGGTGGCCCTGCCCGGCGGCCTGCGCCTCGCGTGGGACACCGTCGACGTCGTGCGCTCCTTCGACCCGGGCTGGCAGCCGCCGGCCGGCGGGCACCGCGCCGCGCTGGCCTTCGCGTGCGCCGACCCCGCGGAGGTGGACGCCACGTACGCGCGGATGGTCGACGCGGGCTTCGCCGGGCACCTGCCGCCGTGGGACGCCGTCTGGGGCCAGCGCTACGCCGTCCTCCACGACCCGGACGGCACCGCGGTGGACCTGTTCGCCGCGACCGCCTGACCCCAGCGCCTGACCCCGGCCGGCCCGGGCGGGGTCAGGCCCGGGCGGCTGCCTGCCCGGCGGCTGCTAGCCCGCCGCGCGGTCGGACGCGAGGGCCGCGGGCGACCGGCCGGTGAGCGCCCGGACCTCGCGCGACAGGTGCGGCTGGTCCGCGTACCCCGCGCGCTGCGCGACGTCGGCCAGCGGGATCCCGGCGTCGAGCAGGGGCAGCACCCGCTGCAGCCGCAGCACGCGCGCGAGCGTGCGCGGCCCGTACCCGAACGCGTCCTGGCACCGGCGGTGGAGGGTCCGCGGGGTCACGCCGGCCCGGTCCGCGACCTCGGCCGCCCCGATGCCGGCACCGACGAGCCGGGCGACCGCCGCGACGTCCGCGGGTCGCCCCCCGCGCTCCGCCAGCCGCGCCGCGATGCGTCGCTCGAGCGCCGCGACCCCGCCCTCGGCCACCGCGTCGAGCCACGGGCGGGCGACCCGGGCGCCCCACACGTCCGCGAGGTCCGGCCGCTGGTCGCGCAGCGCCCGGGCGGGCACGCCGAGCAGCACGGGTGCGGCGCCGGGCGGGAGCCGCACGCCCAGCACCGGGCTGCCGGGCGCGACCGGGGCCGCGGAGTGCGCGCGGGTGTCCGGCCCGGCGACCAGGAGCCGGCCGTCCGCCCACACGAGGTCCATGCAGCCGTCGGGCAGCACGCGACCGCCGGCCGCGGCCGCGGACACCGACCACGCCACCGCGCCGGGCACCCCGCGCGACGGCCTCTCGACGTACATGCCCGCAGTATCGCGGGCGCCCCCGACACGGCCGCCAGGTGCCGCCGGGAGCGCGCCGGACCCGCGGGCGGCGCCTACGATCAGGTGTGAGCAGGCGGACCCCCGACGCGGCGCAGAGCATCACGAGCGCGCCCGAACCCCTCGCCGCCGACCAGGCGCGGCGCGAGCGGCGGTACCTGATCCAGATGGGCATCCGGATCGTCTGCTTCCTGCTGGCCGTGCTGCTCTGGCAGTACGTGCCGATGTGGGTCAGCCTCGTCCTGATCGTCGGGGCCGTGGTGCTGCCGTACTCCGCCGTGCTGTTCGCGAACGCGGGGCGTGAGCGCCGCGACGCCGGGCCCGTCCCGGGGCCCCCGCCGATGCTCGACGCGGGACCCGCGGCGACGCCGTGGCCAGCCGCTCCCCGGCCGGTCCCGTGCCGAGGCGCCCGCGCCACCCGAGGCGCCCGCCCCACCCGACGACCCCACCGACCGGACCACCCCACCCGGCCGGACGACGAGCCCCGCGACCACCCCGCCGGAGGACCCCGATGACCGCCGCGGCACCCGACGCCGTCGACGACCTGATCTGCAGCGCCCGCGGCTGCCGCGCCGAGGCGACCTGGGGGGTGCTGTGGAACAACCCGAAGCTGCACACCCCGGACCGCCGGAAGGTGTGGCTCGCGTGCGACGAGCACCGCGAGCACCTCGAGGAGTACCTGCGCGTGCGCGCGTTCTGGCAGGACACCGTGCCCGTCGCGGACCTGCCGCGCGTGGAGCAGGGGCAGCGGCCGGGGCTGGGGCTCCCCGGCTTCCCCGGCGCACCGGGGCTGCGATGACGCTCCGGGGCAACCCCGCCGCGCGCCGCGCGGTCGGCCTGGTGCTGGTGGCGGTCGCCGTGTCCGTCGCGTGCGTTTTCCTGGGCCGGTGGCAGTGGCACCGGCACGTCGCCCGTGACGCCGCGATCCAGCTGGTGAAGCAGAACTTCGCCGCCGACGCCGTGCCGCTCGGCGAGCTGCTGCCCGAGCCCGGCGCCGTCCTGGACCCGGGCGACGTCTGGCGGCAGGCGACGGTCACCGGCACCTACGACGCCGACGCCGCGGTGCTGCTGCGCAACCGGCCCGTCGACGGCCAGCCCGGGTTCCACGTGCTCGTGCCGCTGGAGCTCGCGGACGGCTCGGTGCTGGTCGTCGACCGCGGCTGGGTCGCCTGGGACGACGACGCGAGCGGCGAGGTCGCCGTCCCCGAGCCGCCGCCGGGCGAGGTCACGGTCACCGCGCACCTGCGGGCGGACGAGCCCGCCAGCGACCGGTCGGCGCCCGCCGGTCAGGTCCAGGCGATCGACGTCGCGCAGGTGCTGGCGGCGGGCGGGTCGGAGGCGGAGTCGTACGGCGGCTACGGCGCGGTCGTCGACGAGGACCCGGCGGCCGCCGAGCGCCTGGGCGCGCTCCCCGAGCCGAGCGTCGACCCCGGCTCGCACCTGTCGTACGCGTTCCAGTGGTGGACGTTCTCGGTCGGGTCGCTCGTCGCGTTCGGCTGGCTGGCCCGCCGGGAGCTGCTCGAGGGCGCGGCCGCCGGCGACGGCAGCACGCCGCGCGCCCCGGTGCCGCCGGTGGCACCGCGCCGCCGCCGACCGTCGGACGAGGAGACCGAGGACGCGCTGATCGACTCCCAGTCCCGCTGAGCCGTCTCAGGTGGAACATCCGGACGGACACACCGTCGGCGTGTCGGTCCGGACGTTCCACCGGGGGGCGGTGCCAGCTCAGGCGAGCGTGACGAGGTCGAGGTAGGACGGGTTCCAGAGGTCCTCGTCGCCGTCGGGCAGCAGCACCACGCGCTCCGGCTGCAGCGCCTCGACCGCGCCCTCGTCGTGGCTGACCAGCACCACGGCGCCGGTGTACCCGCGCAGCGCGGCGAGGATCTCCTCGCGGCTGGCCGGGTCGAGGTTGTTGGTGGGCTCGTCGAGCAGGAGCACGTTCGCCGAGGACACGACCAGGGCGGCGAGCGCCAGGCGGGTCTTCTCGCCGCCGGACAGCACGCCGGCCGGCTTGTCGGCGTCGTCGCCCGAGAACAGGAACGACCCGAGCACCGAGCGCACCTGGGTGTCCGTGAGGTCGGGCGCGGACGACCGGAGGTTCTCGACGACGGTGCGGTCCATGTCGAGCGTCTCGTGCTCCTGGGCGTAGTACCCGAGCTTGAGCCCGTGCCCCGCCCTCACCTCGCCGGTGTCCGACTCCTGCAGGCCCGCGAGCATCCGCAGCAGCGTGGTCTTCCCGGCGCCGTTCAGCCCGAGCACGACGACGCGGGAGCCGCGGTCGATCGCCAGGTCGACGCCCGCGAACACCTCCTGCGAGCCGTACGACTTCGACAGGTCCGCCGCGGTGAGCGGGGTCTTGCCGCAGGGCGCCGGCTCGGGGAACCGCAGCTTGGCGACCTTGTCGGACACCCGGACCTCGTCGAGGCCGGCGAGCATCCGCTCGGCCCGGCGGGCCATGTTCTGCGCGGCGACCGCCTTGGTGGCCTTCGCCCGCATCTTGTCCGCCTGCGCGAGCAGCACCGAGGCCTTCTTCTCGGCGTTGGCCCGCTCGCGGCGCCGGCTCTTCTCGTCCGTCTCGCGCTGCTGGACGTACGCGTCCCAGCCCAGGTTGTACTGGTCGAGCTCGCCGCGGTTGGCGTCCAAGTGGAACACCTTGTTCACGGTCGCGCGCAGCAGCTCGACGTCGTGGCTGATCACGATGAACCCGCCCGGGTAGACCTTGAGGTAGTCCCGGAGCCAGGCGATCGAGTCGGCGTCGAGGTGGTTGGTCGGCTCGTCGAGCAGCAGCGTGCCCGAGCCGGAGAACAGGATCCGCGCGAGCTCGACCCGGCGGCGCTGGCCACCGGACAGCGTGCCGAGCGGCTGGCCCAGCACCCGGTCGTCCAGGCCGAGGTTGGACGTGATGCGGTGCGCCTCGCTCTCGGCGGCGTAGCCCCCGCCGGCGGTGAACCGGGCCTCGAGCCGCGAGTAGCGCTCCATGGCGGCCTCGCGGGTCTCGTCGTCGGCCGACGCCATCGCGAGCTCGGTCTCCCGCATCGCCGCGACGACCTCGTCCAGGCCGCGGGCCGACAGCACCCGGTGCATCGCGAGGGTGGACAGGTCACCGGACCGCGGGTCCTGCGGCAGGTAGCCGACGTCGTCGCTCCGGGAGATCGTGCCGCCGCTGGGCTGGCCCTCCCCCGCGAGCGTCTTGGTGAGCGTGGTCTTGCCGGCGCCGTTGCGCCCGACCAGGCCGATCCGGTCGCCCGGCGCGACCCGGAAGGTCGCCGATGACAGGAGCACGCGCGCTCCCACGCGCAGCTCGACGCCCTGGGCTGTGATCACTTGGTTCCCTCGTCCCTCCGCCGTGCACCGCGCGGACCGCTGATTCGCCGCGCGCGTCGTCGCAGAGTCGGCACAAACGCCCGCCATTCTACGAGGGCCAGCGCGGCACCGACGACGAGAATTCCCGCGGCACCCCTGCGGGCGTTCGCCGGAACCCACAGCGGCGCGGCCCGCGCGTTGGCCCCGGCGACGAACGACGCGGCCCCGGGCGGCGGCTAGCGTGACCGCGTACCGTCCCGACCCGACCCTCTGCGAGGCAGCCGATGTCCGACACGCCCCGCCCCGACGCCGTGCCGTCCGGGGCGCCCGCCGGCGCGACGGCCGCCGCCGTCCTGCCCGTCCCGGTCACCCGCAGCTCGCGCGCGACCGACGTCGCGCTGGTCGCCACGTTCGCCGCCTTCGTCGCGGTGTGCGCGGTGCTGCCCGCGATCCCCACCGGGGGCGCGGTGCCGATCACGCTCCAGACGTTCGGCGTCGTGCTGACGGGCCTGGTGCTCGGCCCGCGGCGCGGCGCGCTGGCGCTGCTCCTCTACGTCGCGGTCGGCCTCGCCGGGCTGCCGGTGTTCTCCGGGGCCGTCGGCGGCCTGGGCGTGCTCGGCGGCCCGTCGGCGGGCTACCTGCTCGCGTTCCCGCTCGCCGCCGCGGTGGCGGGCGCCCTCGGCCTGCTGGCCCGTCGCGTGCGGCCGCGGTGGCGGGTCCCCGCGCTGTTCGGGGCGGCGGCCGCGGCGACGCTGCTGACCGTGCACCCGCTCGGGATCGCGGTCATGGGCTGGCGGCTGGGCCTGTCCCCCTCCGAGGCGCTCGCCGCGGGCGCGGTGTTCCTGCCCGGGGACCTGGTGAAGAACGCGCTGGCCGCCGTCGTGGCCGCCGCCGCGCTGCGCGCGTTCCCGGACCTGCTGCGCGGCCGGTGATCGCGCTCGACGGCGCCGTCGTCACCGCGTACGCCCCCGGGCCGCGCGGCCGCGAGAGCGTCGTGACGCTGCTCGGCCCGGTCACGTGCACCCTCACGGAGCACCGGGTCGCGGTCGTCGGCGCCAACGGCTCGGGCAAGTCGACGTTCGCCCGGCTGCTGAACGGCCTGACGCTGCCGTCGGCTGGCACGGTGCGCGTCGACGGGCTGGACACCGCCCGGGACGGCGCGGCCGTGCGGCGCCGGGTGGGCTTCCTGTTCACCGACCCGGACGCGCAGATCGTCATGCCGACCCCCGTCGAGGACGTCGCGCTGTCCCTGCGGCGGCTCGGGGTGCCCGCCCGGGAGCGCGACGCCCGCGCCCGTGAGGCGCTCGCCCGCGTCGGCCTGGCGGAGCGCGCGGACGTCCCGGTCCGGGCGCTGTCCGGCGGCCAGCGGCAGCTGCTCGCGCTCGCCGCGGTGCTCGCCACCGAGCCGGCGGTGCTGGTCTGCGACGAGCCCACCACCCTGCTGGACCTGCGCTGGCGCCAGGTGGTCCACGAGCTGCTGGCGGGGCTGCCGCAGCAGGTCGTCCAGGTCACGCACGACCTCGACGCCGCCGCCCGCGCGGACCGCGTGCTCGTCGTGGACGGGGGCCGCGTCGTCCACGACGGCGCACCCGCCACGACGCTGGCCGCCTACCGGGCCCTGATGTCCGCGCCCGTCACCGGCGCCTCCGGCGGCGAGGTCGTCAGTCCTGCTCGAGGTCGTCCGTCCCACGGGACGACCTCGACCGGAAGCGACGACCTCGCGTGACGCTCCTCGGCGCGCACCGCACCGCGCGCACGCCGCTGGACGGGGCGCCCGTCGGTGCGAAACTCGGTGCGCTCGCCCTGCTCGGCGGCGCCGTGGTGCTCACGCACGGCGTCCCGGCGGCGCTCGGCCTCCTGGCCGCGGTGCTGCTCGCCGCCCTCCTCGCGGCCCTGCCGCCGCGGGCGACGCTCCGCGGTCTGCTGCCCGTGCTCGTCACCGCGGTCCTCGCCGGCGCGTACCAGGCGTGGGCGCGCGGGTGGGCGCCGGCGGTGGAGGTGGTGGCCGACCTGCTCACGCTGGTGCTGGCCGCCGCCGTCGTGACGGCCACGACGCCCGCCGACCGGATGCTGGACGCGCTCACCCGCGCGGCCCGGCCCCTGCGCCGCCTCGGGCTGCCCCCGGACGTGGTCGCCGTCGCGGTCGCGCTGGTCCTGCGGACGGTCCCGGAGATCGCCCGCACCGTGCACGAGGTCCGCGACGCCGCCCGCGCCCGCGGCCTGGAGCGCGACCCGCGCGTGTGGCTGACGCCGGCGGTCCTGCGGGTCGTCGGGCGCGCGCGCGACCTCGGCGAGGCGCTGGCGGCGCGCGGCATCGTCGACTGAGCCGACCGTCTCGACGCGCGGACCGCCGCGGGCGCGGTTACGTTCCCGCACATGACGTTCCAGGACGGTGGCCGGTTCGAGGGCGGACGCGTGACCTCCCGCCGCGGCGGGGGCCGCGGCCGGGGCGTCGCCGTGGGCGGGGGGATCGGCAGCCTCGTGCTCGTGGCGCTGGTCGTGCTGCTCGGCGGCGACCCGGGCCAGCTCTTCTCCGGCGCCACGGGCGGCGGGGGCGGCTCCGCGGGGGAGCAGGTGAGCGAGATCGGCGCCTGCACCGCCGAGCAGGCGAACGCCGAGCGCGAGTGCCGGCTCTCGGCCACGGTGCAGTCCCTCGACGCGTACTGGACCGACGCGCTGCCCGCGGCGGGGCTGCAGGTGGCGGAGGCCGACGTGCAGCCGGGCGTGGTCTCGTTCACCGCGGCCACCGACACCGGCTGCGGGGCGGCGTCCGCGAGCACCGGGCCGTTCTACTGCCCGCCGGACCGCACCATCTACCTGGACCTGTCGTTCTACGACCTGCTGTCCTCGCGGTTCGGGGCGTCCGGCGGCTCGCTGGCGGAGATGTACGTGGTCGCGCACGAGTACGGGCACCACGTCCAGCAGCTCACCGGCGTGTTCGACCGCGCGGACCGCTCCGGGACCGGGGACGACTCCGACTCCGTGCGCGTCGAGCTGCAGGCTGACTGCTACGCCGGCCTGTGGGCGGGGCACGCGGCCACGACGGTCGACCCCGACACCGGCGTGACGTTCCTGGAGCCGATCAGCCGGCAGCAGCTCGCCGACGCGCTGTCCGCCGCGGCCGCCGTCGGCGACGACCACATCCAGCAGCAGTCCGGCGGGGGCGTGGACCCGGACACCTGGACCCACGGCTCGAGCGAGCAGCGCCAGCGGTGGTTCACCACCGGCTACGAGCAGGGCAGCCTCGCGGCGTGCGACACGTTCGCCGTCGCCAACCCCTGACGGCGCCCCCGGGCACGACGACGGCCGGCCACCCCGCGGGGCGACCGGCCGTCGGTGACGTGCGTCAGATGTTGAACCCGAGGGCCCGCATCATCGCGCGGCCGTCGTCGGTGATCTTCTCCGGGCCCCACGGCGGCATCCAGACCCAGTTGATCCGGAACGAGTCGACGAGCCCCTCGAGGGACGAGCCGGCCTGGTCCTCGATGACGTCGGTCAGCGGGCAGGCCGCCGACGTGAGAGTCATGTCGATCGTGACGTGCCGGTTCGGCTCCACGGCGATGCCGTAGACGAGCCCGAGGTCGACGACGTTGATGCCGAGCTCGGGGTCGATGACGTCCCGGAGCGCCTCCTCGATGTCCGCGACGTTCGCGGGCGCTGCACCGGTGGCGTCGGCCTGGCCGGTCGCCTGGGGTGCGGTCGTGTCGCTCATCGCCCCTCCTCCTGAGTGGTCTGGGTGGTCTGCGCCGCGGCCTGGGCCACGGCGTCCTTCATGGCGGCCCAGCCGAGCAGGGCGCACTTGATGCGGGCCGGGTAGCGGGCGACGCCGACGAACGCGACCGCGTCCTCGAGCGCCTGGTCGAGCCGGTCGTCCTCGAACTTCTCCGGCAGCACGCCGCGGGAGTCCATCAGCTCGCGGAAGTCGGCGGACATCGCCATCGCCGCCTCGACGGACGCGCCGGACACCGCCTGGGACATCACCGAGGCGGACGCCTGCGAGATCGAGCAGCCCTGACCGGTCCAGGTCAGCTCGCCGATCACCGGCGAGCCGGACTCCCCCGCGTCGAGCCGCACCCGCAGGGTGACCTCGTCGCCGCAGGTGGGGTTGACGTGGTGCACCTCGACGTCGAACGCCTCCTGGGCGCCGCGGTGGGCGGGGTGCTTGGCGTGGTCGAGGATCAGCTGCTGGTACAGCTGCTCCATGGAGCCGGTGCTCATCGGTGTCCGTCCTCGTGCATGGCGCTCAGTCTTCCAGTCCGAAGAACGTCCGGACCCCCGCCAGTGCTTCCCGGAACACCGCGATCTCCTCGTCCGTCGTGTAGACGGCTGCCGACGCGCGGGCCGTGGCGGCCACCCCGAACCGGCGGTGCAGCGGCTGCGCGCAGTGGTGCCCGACCCGGACGGCCACGCCCGCGTCGTCCAGCACCTGGCCGACGTCGTGCGCGTGCACCCCGTCGACGACGAACGACACGGTCGCGAGCCGGTCGCGGTTCTCGGTGGGGCCGATCACCCGCACGCCCGGCACGGACGCCACGGCGTCGAGCAGCAGCCCGGCGAGGTGCCGCTCGTGGGCGGCGACCGCGTCCATGCCGAGCTCGGCCAGGTACGTCGCGGCGGCGCCCATGCCGACGGCCTGCGAGACCATCTGGGTGCCGGCCTCGAACCGGCGCGGCGGCGGGGCGTACGTCGTGGCCTCCATGGTGACGACCTCGACCATCGAGCCGCCGGTGGTCACGGGCGGCATGGCCTCCAGCAGCTCGCGGCGGCCGTACAGCGCGCCGACGCCGGTGGGGCCGAGCATCTTGTGCCCGGAGAACGCGGCGAAGTCGACGCCCAGGGCGGCGAGGTCGACCGGCAGGTGCGGGACGCTCTGGCACGCGTCCAGCACGGTCAGCGCGCCGACCTCCCGGGCCCGGGCGACGAACCGCTCGACGGGCGTGATCGCGCCGGTGACGTTCGACGCGTGCGAGAACGCCAGCACGCGGGTGCGGTCGGTGACGACGGTGTCGAGGTCGTCGGCCCGGATGCGCCCGTCGTCGTCGACGCCGAGCCAGCGCAGCGTCGCGCCGGTGCGGGCGGCGAGCTCCTGCCACGGCACCAGGTTCGCGTGGTGCTCGGCCTCGGTGACGACGATCTCGTCGCCCGGCGCGAGCGCGAACCGCCGCGACGCCTCGCCGCCCCGGCCGAGCGTCGCGTTCGACATCGCGTACGCCACGAGGTTCAGGCCGGCCGTCGCGTTCGACGTCCAGATCAGCTCGTCGTCCGCGACGCCCACGAACGAGGCGACCTGGTGGCGCGCCGTCTCGAAGGCCTCGGTCGCCTCCTCGGCGAGCTGGTGGGCCCCGCGGTGCACCGCGGCGTTGCGCTGCGTGTAGAAGTCCTGCTCGGCGTCGAGGACCACGTCCGGCTTCTGGGACGTGGCCCCGGAGTCCAGGTAGACCAGCGGGCGGCCGTCGCGGACCGTGCGCTGCAGCAGGGGGAAGTCCGCCCGCACGGCGGCCAGCTCGGCGGCACCCAGCGTGGGCGCGCCGGCGGCGCCGTCGGCGCCCGAGGTCCGGTCCAGCGTGTCGGTCATCTCGTCGTCCTCGTCCCTGCTCGTCGGTCCCGTGCGGTCGCGTCGTGCCCCGTCGCCCTCGGGGGTGGGGCCGGGACGGCAGTCGTGCTGCCGTCCCGGCCCGGGTCCGGCCCGGTCGTCAGGCGGACGCGCCCGACGTCAGGAACCGGTCGTAGCCCTCGTTCTCCAGCCGCTCGGCCAGCTCCGGGCCGCCCTCCTCGGCCACGCGCCCGTCGACGAACACGTGGACGAAGTCCGGCTTGATGTAGCGCAGGATGCGCGTGTAGTGCGTGATCAGCAGCACGCCGATCTCGGAGTTCTCCTTCACGCGGTTCACGCCCTCGGACACGATGCGCAGCGCGTCGACGTCCAGGCCGGAGTCGGTCTCGTCGAGGATGGCGAACCGCGGCTTCAGGAGCTCCATCTGCAGGATCTCGTGGCGCTTCTTCTCACCGCCGGAGAAGCCCTCGTTGACGGAGCGCTCGGCGAACGTCGCGTCCATGCGCAGCTTGTCCATCGCGACGGTGACGTCCTTGATCCAGCTGCGCAGCGGCGGCGCCTCGCCGTCGATCGCGGTCTTGGCGGTGCGCAGGAAGTTCGACACCGACACGCCCGGCACCTCGACCGGGTACTGCATGGCGAGGAACAGGCCGGCGCGGGCGCGTTCGTCGACGGACATCGCGAGGACGTCCTCGCCGTCGAGCGTCACGGTGCCGGAGGTCACCTCGTACTTCGGGTGGCCGGCCAGCGAGTACGCCAGGGTCGACTTGCCGGAGCCGTTCGGGCCCATGATGGCGTGCGTCTCGCCGCTGCCGATGGTGAGGTCGACGCCGCGGAGGATGGGCTTGGGGCCCTCCTTCGTCTCGACGCTGACGTGCAGGTCGCGGATCTCCAGGGTGGACATGCTCAGGTTCTCCTCGGGAAGCTCAGGCGCCGTCGACGTCGACGAGCACGCGCTCGCCGTCGACGGTCAGGGGGTAGACGGGGACGGGGCGGACGGCCGGGGGGCCCAGCGGCTCGCCGGTGCGCAGGTCGAACCGCGACCCGTGCAGCCAGCACTCCACCGTGCAGCCCTCGACCTCGCCGTCGGACAGCGAGACCGCGCCGTGCGAGCAGATGTCGCTGATGGCGTGCAGCGCGCCGTCCTCGTCGCGGACGACCGCGACCTCGACGACGCCGGACGGCCCCTCGAGCTCGACACGGAACGTGCCGGCCTCGGGGACGTCGGAGGTCATGCAGGCGAGCTGAGCGGTCATGCCGTCCCGTCCTCGACGGGGCGCAGCGAGGTGACCGACGCCGGCTCGTTCAGGATGGCGCGCTCGCCGTCCGTCTCGGGCGTGATGTCGCTCGCGAGGTCGCCGCCGGTGACCACGGCCGCACCGGAGAACTCCGACATCGACTGCGCCAGCTCGCGCTCGATCGCGTCGATCAGCCGCTCCTCGATCTCCGGCACGCCGATCTGGTTGATCAGCTCGGCGAAGAAGCCGCGCACCACCAGGCGGCGGGCGTCCGTCTCCGGGATGCCGCGGGCGCGCAGGTAGAACAGCTGCTCGTCGTCGAACCGGCCGGTGGCGCTGGCGTGGCCCGCGCCCTCGATGAGGCCCGTCTCGATCTCGAGGTTGGGCACGGAGTCCGCGCGCGCCCCGTCCGTGAGGACCAGGTTGCGGTTGAGCTCGTAGGTGTCGGTGCCCTCGGCCGCCGCGCGGATCAGCACGTCGCCGACCCACACGGTGTGCGCGCCCTCGCCCTGCAGCGCGCCCTTGTAGGCCACCCGGGACTTGCAGTTCGGCACCGCGTGGTCGACGAACAGCCGCTGCTCCTGGTGCTGGCCCGCGTCGGCGTAGTACACGCCGAGCATCTCGACCGAGCCGCCCTCGCCGGCGAACTCGGCGTCCGGCGTGATCCGCACGACGTCGCCGCCCAGCGTCACGACGATGTGCTTCACCGTGGCGTTGCGGCCGAGCTTCACGCGGTGCGCGGCGGCGTGCACCGTGCCCGGGTCCCAGTCGTGCACGGAGACGACCGTGAGGTGCGCGCCGTCCTCGGCCACGACCTCGACCGTCTCGGTCAGCAGCGCCGAGCCGACGTGGTCGATGACGACCGTCGCCTCGGACATCGGCTGGGCGTGCACCAGCAGGTGGCTGCCGGTCGGCTCGAGCTGGCCCTCGACGCCCTCGACGCGCACCGAGGTGACGGTCGACGCGACCGCCTCGGTCGGGACGGTCACGACGGTGGCGCGCGGGAACGACGCCCAGGCCACGGCCGCGGCCCGGTCGCCGGGCTCGCCGGCCCGGCCCAGCCGCGCGTCGTCGCGGTCCACGATCTCGACCTCGACCTCGGGCGCGTTCACGACCGTGGTGAGGACGCCGTGGCCGGTCAGCCGGCCGGACTCGGGGGCGAACAGCGGGGCCAGGCGGTCGACGGGCGAGAACCGCCACTCCTCCTCGCGCCCGGACGGCACCGGGAAGTCCGCGACCTCGAACGAGGTGGCGCGGGCCGCGCGGGACGACTGCGGGACGCCGCCGACGCCGTGGCTGTGGGCCCCGTCGGCGGTCGCGCGGGAGTGGTCGGTGGACAGGCCGGCGGGCGCGCCGGACTCGGTCGGTGTGGTGGTCGACATCAGCCGACGGCCCCTTCCATCTGCAGCTCGATCAGGCGGTTCAGCTCGAGGGCGTACTCCATGGGCAGCTCCCGCGCGATGGGCTCCACGAACCCGCGCACGATCATCGCCATGGCCTCCGTCTCGGTCATGCCGCGGGACATCAGGTAGAACAGCTGGTCCTCGCTCACGCGGGAGACCGTCGCCTCGTGACCCATCGACACGTCGTCCTCGCGGACGTCGACGTACGGGTAGGTGTCCGAGCGCGAGATCTGGTCGACCAGCAGCGCGTCGCAGAGCACGTTGCTCGCGGAGTGACTCGCGCCCTCCAGCACCTGCACGAGGCCGCGGTACGACGTGCGGCCACCGCCGCGCGCCACCGACTTCGACACGATCGAGGACGACGTGTGCGGCGCCGCGTGCACCATCTTGCATCCGGCGTCCTGGTGCTGGCCCTCGCCCGCGAAGGCGATGGACAGCGTCTCGCCGCGGGCGTGCTCGCCCAGCAGGTAGATCGCCGGGTACTTCATGGTGACCTTGGAGCCGATGTTGCCGTCGACCCACTCCATCGTCGCGCCCTCGGCCGCGGTCGCCCGCTTGGTCACGAGGTTGTAGACGTTGTTCGACCAGTTCTGGATCGTCGTGTACCGCACGCGGGCGTTCTTCTTCACGATGATCTCGACCACCGCGGAGTGCAGCGAGTCCGACTGGTAGATCGGCGCGGTGCAGCCCTCGACGTAGTGCACGTACGAGCCCTCGTCCGCGATGATCAGCGTCCGCTCGAACTGGCCCATGTTCTCGGTGTTGATCCGGAAGTAGGCCTGCAGCGGGATCTCGACGTGCACGCCCGGCGGCACGTAGACGAACGAGCCGCCCGACCACACCGCGGTGTTCAGCGACGCGAACTTGTTGTCACCCGGGGGGATCACGGAGCCGAAGTACTGCTCGAACAGCTCGGGGTACTCGCGCAGGCCCGTGTCGGTGTCGACGAAGATGACGCCCTGCGCCTCCAGGTCCTCGCGGATCTGGTGGTAGACGACCTCGGACTCGTACTGCGCGGCGACGCCGGCGACGAGGCGCTGCTTCTCGGCCTCCGGGATGCCCAGGCGGTCGTAGGTGTTGCGGATGTCCTCGGGGAGCTCCTCCCACGAGGTCGCCTGCTTCTCGGTCGACCGCACGAAGTACTTGATGTTGTCGAAGTCGATGCCCGACAGGTCCGCGCCCCACCAGGGCATCGGCTTCTTGTCGAACAGGCGCAGCGCCTTCAGGCGCGTCTTCAGCATCCACTCGGGCTCGTTCTTGAGCGCCGAGATGTTGCGCACGACGTCCTCGGAGAGGCCGCGCTGCGCCGTGGCGCCGGCGGTGTCCGCGTCGTGCCAGCCGTAGCCGTAGTTCCCGATCGAGGCGATCGCCTCGTCCTGGGTCATCGGCTCGGCGGGGCGGCCGGTGTCGGTCGTCGTCATCTCATCGTCCTTCCGTGAGAGGCACGGGGCGGGGGCTCGGGTCGGGGGCGGGGGTGTCGGTGGGCGGTGGGACCGGCGGCGCTGCCGCGGCGGTGCCCGGTGCCGTGCCCGGCGCGGCGCGCCGGACCGGGGTGATCGGGATGTTCGTGGTGCACACGGGACCGCCGCGGGCGAGGGTCGCGAGGCGCTGCACGTGCACGCCGAGCATCCGCGAGAAGGCGTGCGCCTCGGCCTCGCACAGCTCGGGGAACTCGGTCGCGACGTCCTGCACCGGGCAGTGGCCCTGGCACAGCTGGATCGCGTGGCCGCCGGGGACCGGGCGCGCGGTCGCGGCGAACCCGTCGAGGGCCAGCCCCTCGGCCAGCACCCGCGCCCGGAGCACCGGGTCGTCGCCGGCCTCGGCGAGCGCGTCGGCGTGCCGGACCTCGAGGTCGTGGACCCGCTTCTCGGCGAAGCTGCGCACCGCGTCCGCGCCGCCGATCTCGGCCACGAACCGCAGCGCCTGCGACGCGAGCTCGGAGTACTGCTGGCTCAGCGCGGCCTGGCCCGCGGCGGTGATGACGTAGCGCTTGGCCGGGCGCCCGCGGCGCGCGGGGCCGGGGTGGGCGCTGCCGTCGTGCACGGCGATCTGCTGGTCGCCCTCGAGCACCGCCAGGTGGCGGCGGACGGCGGCGGCGGTGAGGTCGAGCGCGGCGGCGAGCTCGACGGCGGACACGGGGCCGTCGGCGACGATCAGGTCGAGCACGCGGCGCCGGGTCCCGGCCTCGGAGTCGGCGTCCGCGTGCCGTCCGGCGGAGGGCGCCGCGGCGATCACGGTGGTGCCCGCGGCCGTGCTCAGGGCCTCGGTGGGACAGTCGGCGTCGAGCGACGGGGCGGCGTGCTCGGGTGCCGGCGTGATCGGGCTCATGCACACACCTCCGGATCGCTGCTGCGCGGCTGTCGGGGATCCCCGCGCCTGCCGGCACGCGCTCCCCCGGGGGCCCTGGTGCGGGCTCCCGATATCGGCAACATCCTTGTTGCCGAAATAAGTCCTGGCAAGCAAGGTTCGCCTCACCACAGTCCGCGCCCCCTACACTCGCGGGGTGCTCGGCCAGTCCTCCACCCCGCCGGCCGTCGAGGTCCGCGGGCTCGTCAAGCGGTACGACGGCCGGGCCGTCGTCGACGGGCTGGACCTGCACGCGTCGCCCGGACGGGTGACCGCGGTGCTCGGCCCGAACGGCGCCGGCAAGACCACCACCGTGGAGTGCTGCGAGGGCCTGCGCACCCCGGACGCCGGCTCGGTCCGGGTCCTGGGGCTCGACCCCGTCGCCGACGCCCGCGCCCTGCGTCCCCGCGTCGGCGTGATGCTGCAGGACGCGGGCCTGCCGACCGGAGTCCCCGCGCTGGGCGTGCTGCGCCACGTCGCCGCGATGTACGCCGAGCCCCGGGACGTCGGCGAGCTCGCCGAGCGCCTCGGGCTCACGACGTTCGCCCGCACCACCGTGCGACGGCTGTCCGGCGGCCAGCGGCAGCGGCTGGCGCTGGCGACCGCCGTCGTCGGCCGGCCCGACGTCGTGTTCCTCGACGAGCCGTCCGCCGGCATGGACCCCCAGGCCCGGCGCGCCGTCTGGTCCCTGGTCGAGGAGCTCCGGGCCGACGGGGTCGCCGTCCTGCTCACCACGCACCTCATGGACGAGGCCGAGGCGCTGGCCGACGAGATCGCCGTCGTGGACCACGGCCGGGTCATCGCGCACGGCAGCGTGCCGGAGCTGCTCGCGGGGCCCGACGGCGCGACGCTGACGTTCCGCGCGCCGGCCGGCCTGCCCGTGGCGGACCTCGGGCTCGCCCTGACGCCCGCGGGTTCCGGCGCCCCGACGGCGGTCCGTGAGACCGCCCCGGGGTCCTACGCCGTCGACGCCCCCGCGTCACCCGCCCTCGTGGCGGCGCTCGCCGGCTGGTGCGCCGCGCAGGACGTGCTGCTCGCCCGCGTCGACGCGGGCGTCCGCACGCTCGAGGACGTGTTCCTCGACCTGACCGGACGGAACCTGCGATGACCGTGCCCCTCGACCGCGCCGCGCCCGTCGAGCCCGCAGCGCCCGTCGACCGCGCCGCGCCGCCCGCCCGCCGGGTGCTCGCCCAGGCCCGCTTCGAGACCCTGGCGGTGCTGCGCAACGGCGAGCAGCTGCTCGTCACGCTCATCATCCCGGTGGTCGCGCTGATCGCCCTCGGCCGCGCCTCGTTCATCGAGATCGGCACCGGCGGCGCCCCGCGCATCGACGTCGTGACGCCCGGCGTCCTCGGGCTCGCCGTCATGGCCGGGTCGCTCACGTCGCAGGCGATCGCGACGGCGTTCGACCGCCGCAACGGCGTCCTGCGGCTGCTCGCCACGACGCCGCTGGGCCGGGGCGGCCTGCTCGCGGGCAAGGTCCTCGCGGTGCTCGCCGTCGCCGCCCTCCAGGTCGTCGTCGTCGGCGGCACGGGGCTCGCGCTCGGCTGGCACCCGGCGCCCGCGGGCATCGCCCCGGCCGTGCTGGCGCTGCTGCTCGGCGTCGCGGCGTTCACGGCGCTGGCGCTCCTGCTGGCCGGGACCCTGCGGGCCGAGGCGGTGCTCGCCGTCGCGAACCTGCTGCTCGTCGTGCTGGCCGTCGTCGGCGGGGTCGTGCTGCCCGTCGCCGACCTGCCGTCCGGGTGGGCCGCGGTGGCCCAGTGGCTGCCGCCGGGCGCGCTCGGCGAGGCGCTGCGCTCCGCCCTCGTGGACGGCGCGTTCCCGGCGGCGCACCTCGCGGCACTCGCCGCGTGGACGCTCGCCCTGGCGTGGTGCGTCCGCCGCTGGTTCCGCTGGGACTGACCCGGGTGACGGACGCCTCGTGCGCGGGCGCACGAGGGCGACGGCACGGCCCGTAGGCTGGTCCGCGTGAGCTCCGACGTCGCCGCAGCGCCCGCCTCCCGCCCCGCGTCCTCCCGGTTCGCGACGTGGCGCGGGCGTCTCACCTACCCCGTCCTGGTGGCGAACCTGGTGGGGCAGATCGGCATCGTCGTGACCGGTGGCGCGGTGCGCCTGACCGGCTCCGGGCTGGGCTGCTCGACGTGGCCCCAGTGCGAGCCGGGGCAGTTCACCCCGCGGTTCCACGAGGCCGCGACGTACCACCCGTTCGTCGAGTTCGGGAACCGGACCCTCACCGGCGTGCTGGGCGTGATCGCGATCGCCGTCGCCGTCCTGGTGTGGAGCGACCGTGACCGCGTCCGGTCCTACCGGTGGCTCGGCTTCGCGCCCCTGGTCGGCGTCGCGGCGCAGGCGGTCATCGGCGGCGTCATCGTGCTGCTGCACCTGCACCCGGCCTGGGTGAGCCTGCACTTCCTCGTCTCGATGCTGCTCGTGGTGACCTCGACGCTGCTGGTGCACCGCAGCCGCGAGGGCGACGGCCCCGCCACGCCCGTCGTCGGGCCCCTCGCGCGCCGGCTCGCCCCCGTGCTCGGCGCCCTGCTGACGGTCGTGCTCGTGCTGGGTGCGATCACCACCGGCGCGGGGCCGCACTCCGGCGACGAGGAGATCGGCTACCGCATCGCCGTCGACCCGTACCTGATGGCGCGGGTGCACGCCGCGTCGGTGTGGCTGTTCGTCGCCGTGCTCGTCGCCCTGCTGGTGCTGAACCGCCGCGGGCCGGCGGTGCTCCGGCGGCGCGGGTGGGTCATGGTCGCGCTCGTCGCGCTGCAGGGCGTCATCGGCTACGTGCAGGTCGCCACCGACCTGCCGGTCCTGCTCGTGCTGCTGCACATGCTCGGCGCGGCGCTGCTCGCCGGCGGGACCGCCCGGTACCTGCTGACGTTCCGCACCCGCGCCTGACCCCGCCGCCGACGCCCGGGCCGCGGCGTCCGGCTCGCGCTCCCCGGGCCGTCGTGCTCTGCTCGCGGCGTGGACTCCTTCACCCGCGACGGCCTGCGGTTCGACGTCCGTGACCACCGCCCGACGCCCCCGGACGGGGCGGCTCCCGGCGAACCGGTCGCGGTGCTGCTGCACGGCTTCCCGCAGGACGCCTCGGCCTTCGAGGCCGTCGTCCCGCTGCTGACGGCCGCCGGGGTCCGGGTGCTCGTCCCGGACCAGCGGGGCTACTCCCCCGGCGCGCGGCCGCCGGGGCGCCGGCCGTACGCGGTCCCCGAGCTCGTGGCGGACGTCGTCGCCCTCCTGGACGCCGCGGGCACCCCGCGCGCCCACGTCGCGGGCCACGACTGGGGCGGGGTCGTCGCGTGGGCGCTGGCCGCCCGGCGGCCGGACCGGGTCGCGTCCCTCACGGCGCTGTCGACGCCGCACCCGGCCGCGATGGCGGCGGCCGCCCGCCGCGGGCACCAGCTGCTCCGGTCCGCCTACGTGGCGGCGTTCCAGGTGCCGGGCGTGCCGGAGCGGGTGCTGCTGGCGCACGGCGGCCGGCGGCTGCGGCGGGCGCTGACCCGCTCCGGCCTCGGCGACGCCGCCGCGGACCGCTACGTCGCCCGGATGTCCGAGCCCCGTGCGCTGAGCGCGGCGCTCGCCTGGTACCGGGCGCTGCCGGTCCCGGGCGGCGGCGCCGGCGGTCCGGGTCCCGACCACCCACGTCGTGGGCCGGCACGACCCCTTCTTCTCGCCCCGCTCCGTCGCCGGCACGGCCGCGTACGTCGACGGGTCCTTCGCGCAGGTGGTGCTCGACGAGGGCCACTGGCTCCCCGAGCGCCGCCCCCGGGACGTCGCCGCGGCGGTGCTGGGCCATCTGCGGGGGTGACGCTGCATCTTCTGGTGTGTCGTAGGTCACATCTAGGCTCGGGCGCATGGAACAGGCCATCGAAGCCCGCGGGCTCGTCAAGCGCTACAAGGGCGTCACCGCCCTCGACGGCGTCGACCTCACGGTGCCCACCGGCACCGTGCTCGGCTTGCTGGGCCCCAACGGCGCCGGCAAGACCACCATCGTCCGGGTCCTGTCCACGCTGCTCCGTCCGGACGCCGGCGAGGCCCAGGTCATGGGCGTCGACGTCCTGCGCCGCCCCGCGGCCGTGCGGCGTCGCATCGGGCTGTCGGGGCAGTACGCCGCGGTCGACGAGTACCTGTCGGGCTTCGAGAATCTCGACATGATCGGGCGGCTCTACCACCTCGGGAAGCGCCGCTCCCGCGAGCGGGCGCGCGAGCTGCTGGCGTCGTTCCGGCTGGAGGACGCCGCGGACCGGCCGACGCGCACGTACTCCGGCGGCATGCGGCGCCGGCTCGACCTCGCCGGCGCGCTGGTGGCCGACCCGCCCGTGATCTTCCTCGACGAGCCCACCACCGGGCTCGACCCGCGCGGGCGCACCGAGATGTGGGACGTCATCCAGACCCTGGTCTCCGGCGGCACGACCGTGCTGCTGACCACGCAGTACCTGGAGGAGGCGGACGTCCTCGCGGACGAGATCGTGGTCATCGACCACGGGGTGATCATCGCGCAGGGCACGGCCGACCAGCTCAAGCGGCAGGTGGGCGGCGAGCGCCTCGAGCTCACCGTCGCGGACGTCGCGTTCCTCGGGCACGTCTCGGAGGTGCTCACCCCGCTCGGCGTCGGCGCGCCCGCGGTCGACAGCGGCCGGCGGTCGTTCGTCATGCCGGTGTCCGGCGGCCCCGAGGTGCTCAGCGAGGCGCTGCGCCGCCTGGACGAGCGGCAGGTCCGGCTGGAGGACGTCGGGCTGCGCCGCCCGACCCTCGACGACGTCTTCCTCGCGCTGACCGGCAAGGCCGCCGACTCCGACGGCGACCCCGACTCGCACGGAGGTGCGTGATGGCCGTCCCCCACGTGATCGGCGACGCGGCCGTCGTCGCGAAGCGCAACATCATCAAGATCAAGCGGGTGCCCGACCTGCTGGTCTTCACCACGCTCTCGCCCATCATGTTCGTGCTGCTGTTCTCCTACGTCTTCGGGGGCGCGATCGACCAGGAGAGCGGCGGGCAGGCCTACCGCGAGTTCCTCATCGCGGGGATCTTTGCGCAGACGGTGATCTTCGGGGCGACGGTCACCGGGGCAGCGCTGGCGGAGGACCTGAAGAAGGGCATCCTCGACCGGTTCCGGTCGCTGCCGATGGCGCCGTCCGCGGTGCTCACGGGGCGCACGTTCTCCGACGTGGTGAACAACGTCATCGTGCTGATCGTCATGGGGCTGACCGGGCTCGTCGTGGGCTGGCGGATCCGGTCCTCGGCGCTGGACGCGCTGGCCGGGTTCGCCCTGCTGCTCGTGTTCGCCTACGCGATCTCCTGGATCATGGCGTGGATCGGCATGCTGGTGCCGAGCCCCGAGGTCGTCAACAACGCCTCGTTCATCGTGATCTTCCCGCTGACCTTCGTCGCGAACACCTTCGTCCCGCTCGAGACGCTGCCGGCGCCCCTGCAGACGTTCGCGGAGTGGAACCCCGTCTCCGCGGTGACCCAGGCCGCGCGGGAGCTGTTCGGCAACATCCCGCCCGGCACGCCCGAGCCGACCGCGTGGCCCCTGCAGAACCCCGAGGTGTACACGCTGATCTGGTCGGCGGTGTTCCTCCTGGTGTTCGTCCCGCTGGCGAACGGGCAGTACCGGGTGGCGACCAGCCGGTGAGGTCGGCGCCGACCCGGTCGACGTACCCGGTCAGTGCACCGCGTCGGCGCGCCGGCCCTTGCTGGCGTACATCGCGGAGTCGGCGCGCGCGAGCGCGTCGTGCACCGGCTCGCCGGCGCGCACCTGCGCGACCCCGTGGCTCCACGTCGGGTCCTCGGCGGTCCGCAGGGCACCGGCCGCGTGCGCCCACGCCTGGGCGCCGTCGGCGGTCCGGCCCGTGAGCACGACGGCGAACTCGTCCCCGCCGATCCGGCCGAGCACGTCGTCCCGGCCGAGCGCCCCGCGCCACGTCTCCACCAGCCGCACCAGCACCTCGTCGCCCGCCTGGTGGCCCCGGGTGTCGTTGACCTCCTTGAAGTCGTCGACGTCCAGGCACACGACGCTGGAGGGGACGCCCCGCCGGGCGGCGCCGTGCAGCACGACGCCCGCCCGCTCGTCGAACGCGGCACGCGTCAGGGCACCCGTCAGGTCGTCGGTGGTGGCGATGACCCGCAGCCGGGTCACCAGGAACGACACGAGCGCACTCATGGCGACCGTCGTGGACGCCAGCACCAGCCACGTGACCGGCCGGAACGGCACCGGGGACGCCGCCATGCCCGCGCCGAGCGCGACGACCACGAGCCCGAGCAGCGCGCGGACCGTCTGCCTCCCGCCGAGCAGCGCGGCGGCCTGACCGGCGGCGACCAGGCCCAGGCTCGTCGTCACGACCCCGGCGAGCGTCCGGCAGCTCCACACCAGCACGCCGCCGATCACGACGGCGACCACGAGGGCCACCAGCGGGGCGCGCGGCCGCCGCCGGAGCACGAGCACCCCGGCCGCCACCGCCGCCAGCGAGGCCGCCGCGGCGTACCAGACCCCGACGGGCGTCACCCGGGACGGCGGCCACACCGCGCTGACCAGGCACAGCGCGGCGCACACGCCCAGCGCTCCCGCGGTGTGGGTCGCGGCCAGGAACAGGCGCGCGCCGGCCCCGTGGGACCCCGGGGACGCTCGCACACGTCTCCCATCGGCGCGTGCGGCGTCCCCCTGACGGGTCAGCGGCGCGCGTCAGCCGTTCGGGCTACGCGCGCCGCTGCGCCTCCGGCGGGAGCCGTCAGCCGACCGGACGCAGCGTGCTCCAGCCGCGGTCCCGGGCGGCGGCCGCGGCGAGCACGCCGACCACGGCGCTCGGGCTGTGGATCCGACCGGCGAGCACCGCCTCGACCGCCTCGTCGAGCGGCAGCCAGTGCAGGACGATCCCGGCCTCCTCGTCCTCGCGGGTGAACCGCTCGGACTCGGGCACCTCGGAGACGTCCCGCGCGAGGTAGACCAGGATCTCCTCGTTCGTCGCACCCGGGGACGACATGAACTCGGCGAGCAGGTGCCACGTGCCGGCCCGCAGGTCGGCCTCCTCGGCCAGCTCGCGCGCGGCGGTGACGTGCGGGGGCTCGCCCTCGACGTCACGCAGCCCCGCCGGCGGCTCCCAGAGCTCGGAGCGCACCGGGTGCCGGTACTGCTGCAGCAGCAGGACGCGGTCGTCCTCGTCGAGCGCGATCACCGCGACCGCGCCCCGGTGGTCGACGAACTCGCGCACGACCTGGGACTCGCCGAGGTCCACGGTCTCGGACACGAGGTCCCAGATCTTGCCGTGGTAGACGTCGGTGTGCTCCAGGACGGGCCGCGGGGCGGGCCGGTCGACCGGCCCGCCCTGCTCCACCGTCACCGCGACTTCGCCTTGCCCGCGCCGACGGGCTCCGCCTTGGCGGCGAGGGCCGCCGCGACCAGGCCGGCGAACAGCGGGTGCGACCGCGTGGGCCGCGACTTGAACTCGGGGTGCGCCTGCGTGGACACGTAGTACGGGTGCACGTCGCGGGGCAGCTCGACGAACTCCACCAGCGACGAGTCCGGCGAGACGCCGGAGATGACCAGGCCGGCCTCCTCCAGGCGGTCGCGGTACGCGTTGTTGACCTCGTACCGGTGCCGGTGCCGCTCCGTGACGCGCGTCGACCCGTAGGCCTCGGCCGCGACCGAGCCCTCGGTCAGCACCGCCTCGTACGATCCCAGGCGCATGGTGCCGCCGAGGTCGCCCTCGCCGCCGACGATCGCCAGCTGCTCCGCCATCGTCGCGACGACCGGGTCGGCCGGGTCCGCGTCGAACTCCGAGGAGGACGCACCCGGGAGCCCGAGCACGTTGCGGGCGTACTCGATGACCATCGTCTGCAGGCCCAGGCAGATGCCGAGCGTCGGCACCTTGTTCTCGCGGGACCAGCGCAGCGCGCCCAGCTTGCCCTCGATGCCCCGCACGCCGAAGCCGCCGGGCACCAGGACGGCGTCCACGCCACCGAGCGCGCGCTGCGCACCGTCGGGCGTCTGGCAGTCGTCGGACGGGACCCAGCGGATCTTCACCTTGGCGTTGTGGTGGAAGCCGCCGGCTCGCAGCGCCTCGGTCACCGACAGGTACGCGTCCGGCAGGTCGATGTACTTGCCGACCAGCGCGATCTCGACGTGGTGCGCGGGCTGGTGCACCCGCTCGAGCAGGTCGTCCCAGCCGCTCCAGTCGACGTCCCGGAACTGCAGGCCGAGGCGCTGCACGACGTAGGCGTCCAGGCCCTCGGAGTGGATGACCCGCGGGATGTCGTAGATGCTCGGCGCGTCGACGCAGGAGATGACGCCCTGGGTGTCGACGTCGCACATCAGGGCGATCTTCGCCTTGATGGACTGCGGGACCTCGCGGTCGGACCGCAGGACGATCGCGTCGGGCTGGATGCCGATGCTGCGCAGCTGCGCCACGGAGTGCTGGGTCGGCTTGGTCTTCAGCTCGCCCGACGGGCCGATGTACGGCACCAGGGAGACGTGCAGGAAGAAGACGTTGTCCCGGCCGAGCTCGTGCCGGACCTGGCGGGCCGCCTCGAGGAACGGCTGCGACTCGATGTCGCCGACGGTGCCGCCGATCTCGGTGATGATGATGTCGACGTCGTCCGCGGCCTGGGACCGCATCCGGTTCTTGATCTCGTCGGTGATGTGCGGGATGACCTGGACCGTGTCGCCGAGGTACTCGCCGCGCCGCTCCTTGGCGATGACGTGCGAGTAGACCTGGCCGGTCGTGACGTTCGCGGAGCCGACGAGGTCGACGTCCAGGAACCGCTCGTAGTGACCGACGTCGAGGTCCGTCTCGGCCCCGTCCTCGGTGACGAAGACCTCGCCGTGCTGGAACGGGTTCATCGTCCCGGGGTCGACGTTGAGGTAGGGGTCGAGCTTCTGCATGGTCACCCGCAGACCGCGGGACCGCAGGAGTCGTCCCAGGCTGGAGGCGGTCAGGCCCTTGCCCAGTGAGGAGGCGACGCCTCCCGTGACGAAGATGTGCCGGGTCGTGGAGTCCGACCGCCCGGAGAGTCGATTTGCGCGCTCTGCCACGGGCTTCCACTGTACCCGAGTCCGGGCCCGCGCGGGGCGTGACCCGCGCGACACGCGCACCGCCCCGCCGCGCGAGCGGCGACGCACCCGCCGAGCACCCCGTCCCGGCCCGCTCCGACCCGGGCGCCACACCGGGTGGAACGTTCGAGCGGACACACCCACGGCGTGTCTGCTCGAACGTTCCAACCGGGAGCAGCCGGGAGCGACCAGCGCGGGCGGTTCCCGGCACGACTCAGCGCGCGTACGCCTCGCGGAGCTGCGCCAGGACGTCCGGCACGGTCGGCAGCGTCGCCGCGCGCGCCGTCGCCGCGGCGCGCAGGGCCGTGCGCCGCGGCTCGTCCGCGAGGACCTCCGCCACGGCCGCCCCCAGCGCCGCCGCGTCGCCGACGGGCACGAGCACCGCCGCGTCGCCGGTGACCTCGCGGGTGCCGCCCGCGTCCGTGGCCACCACCGCCGCGCCCAGCGCGAGCGCCTCCTGCAGCGCCAGCGGCTGCCCCTCCCACACCGCCGCGGAGGCGACGACGTCGGCGGCGGCCATGAGGTCGGCGACGTCCTCGCGCCGGCCGAGCAGCCGCACCGGCGCGCCCGCCCGCGCCGCCTGGTCGGTGACGTCGTCGAGCAGCGGCCCGTCCCCCGCGACGACCCAGTGCAGCCGCGGCCGCACCCGCACCGCCTCCGCCGCGGCGCCGACGAGCGTGTCGAGGCCCTTCTGCGGCGCCAGGCGCGCCACGGTGACGACGAGGTCGTCGTGGGGCTCCAGCCCGAGTGCCGCCCGGGTGGCGTCGCGGTCCCCCGCCGGCGCGGGACGGCCCGGGGCGGGCACGAGCGCCCGGTGCGCCGCGCGCGCCCCCTGGGACCGCGCGAGCGCGACCAGGTCGCCCGACACGCCGAGCACCACGTCCGACCCGCGGGCGACGACCTGGCCGAGCACCGTGGACACCGCCCGGATCGCCCGGCCGCCGACCGGCAGGTTGTGCAGCGTCACCACGACGCGCGCCCGGCGGCCCGGCCGCGACCGGACCGCCAGCACGGTCAGCGCCCCGGCGCGGAGCCCGTGCGCGTGCACGGCGTCGGCGTCCCGGGCGAGCGCGGCGATCCGGGCGACGGCGCGGGCGTCCGACGCGTGCGGCCGGTCCGCGATCTCGACGGGCTCGAACCGGACGCCCGACCCGGCCGGGGCGACGAGCCCGGCGAGCGACGACGGCCCGGCGACGACGACGTGGTCGCCCTGCGCCGCGAGCCCCGCCGCGACCTGCGCCACGTGCCGGGCGACACCGCCGGCGCTCGACCCCAGCACCTGGAGCACCCTCATCGTCCCGCCTCCTGCTGCTCGTCGGGCCCGGGGCCGGGCACCGGGTGGACCGGGTGGTCGCCGGCCGGGCCGCCGCGCCGCAGCAGCCCCGTGATGGTGGAGCGGTCGGCGGCCCAGACCAGCGCGACGACGACCGCCGCGGCGAGCGCCCCACCGCCCGCGGCCGCCGCCAGCGCGCCGGGCACCCCGTCGGTGAACCGCTGCACCGCGTCGACCGTCCAGCGGCCCGCGAGCGCGGCGACCGTGCCGCCCAGGACGAGCACCGCGAGCGTCCGCAGCACCCCGGTGACCGCGGCGCGACCGGCCGCGTGCCGCAGCACGAGGACCAGCGCGGCCCCGGCCACCAGCATGCCGACGGAGCTGCCGGTCGCCAGGGCGCGCAGCGTCGCCGGCGCGTCCCGCTCCCCCGGCACCAGCACGGCGCACGCCACCCAGGACGCCACGACCACGGTCACCCAGCCGACGCTCACGGCGAGGACGGCCAGGCGCCCGCGCTCGAGGGCGTAGAGCGCACGGGACACGTGGAAGATCAGCCCCATGCCGAGCAGGCCGGGGGCGATCAGGGTGAGCGCCGGGGCGACCGCGGCGATCAGGTCGGGGTCGCCGTTGCCGATCGCCGAGAACACCGTCACCGCTGCCGGCGCGACCGCGACGAGGAGCGCCGCCCCCACGGCGCCCGCGACCAGGACCGCGCGGGTCGTCACGGACGCGAGCGGGGCGTACCCGGCGCGGTCGCCCCGGGAGGCGGCCGCGGCGAGGCGCGGGAAGGTGCTCGTCGCGAGCGGCACGGCCAGCACCGCGTACGGCAGCAGGTACGTCGGCTGGACCATCGTCTGGTAGACGCTCAGCGCGCCGGGGCCGCCGTAGGACCGGGACAGCTGCAGCGTGGCGAGCACCGCCGCCTGCTGCGCGACCAGGCCCCCGATGCCCGCCAGCGCGAGCGCCCGCGCCCGGGCGGCCACCCCCTCGGGGAACCGCAGCGCCGGCCGCAGCCGGACCCCGGAGCGCCACACGGGCACGAGCAGCGGCAGCCCCATGGCGAGCACGCCGGCCGTGGTGCCCCACGCCAGCAGCGCCGCCGCCCCGTCGGGCAGGAGCGTCACGTCGCCCGTGGCGGCGTCGACGTCGGCGCCGGCGAGCACCCGGCCGTAGGCCGTGTAGGTCACGATGACGACGAGGCTCGAGAGCACGGGCACGAAGGCGGGCCAGAAGAACCGGCGCTGCGCCTGCAGGACGCCGGACAGCACGACCGCGAGGCCGTACAGCGGCAGCTGGACCGCGAACACCCGGACGAAGAACGTCACGAGATCGCGCTCCGCACCGGTCGAGGTCTGCGCGAGCGCGGCGATGGGCTCCGCGGCCAGCGCGAGCAGGGCGCCGAGGACCGCCAGGCCGCCGAGCGTCCAGCCCAGCATCGCCGACGCGATCCGGGAGACGTCGTCGCGCATGCCGCGGGCGAGCGGCCCGGCGATCACCGGGATCAGCGCCCCGGCGAGGGCCCCGCCGGCGGCGACCTCGAACAGGACGTTCGGCAGGACGTTGGCCCAGTTGTAGAGGTCGCCGACCTCGCCGACGCCCACCGAGCTGGCGAACACCAGGTTGCGGGCGAAACCCAGCAGCCGGCTGACGATCGTCACGACCGAGATGAGGGCCGCGGCGCCTGCCAGGCCGGACAGGACGGCCCGGCGGCGGCTCACCGCCCGGGCACCCCGTCCGCGTCGGGCTCGCCCGGTGCGTCGGCCGCCTCCGGCGCGCGCGGCGGCACCGGGTGCGGCACGTGCGCCGGCCGGCGACCCCACGCGTCGATCTCCCGCAGCACGGGCGTGCGCGCGATCACCGCGGTGAAGCTGACCTTCTCGGAGGCGACCGTCAGCCCCACGACGCCGGCCAGGAGCGCGAGGCGCAGCGGCCGCGGGAGCTGCTGCACGGCCACCGTGCCGAGCACCGCGCCGACGGCGTTCGCCCCGGAGTCGCCGAGCATGTCGCGCTCCGCGAGGTCGTCGGGGAGCTCAGCCACGACCGCGCCGAGCACGGCGGCGGCAGGGCCGCCCGCGGGACCGCCGAGCAGCGCGGCAGGCGCGGCGGCGATGCCCGCGGCCTTCAGCGCACGGCCGGGCCGCAGGTCGAGCAGGTTGACGAGGTTCGCGCTGGCGGCGATGAGCGCGCCGTCCACCGCGACGTCCGCCAGCCGGGTCAGCGCGCCGCCGGCCCGCCCGGACGGCCGGGGGTCGTGCGGGCGGCTCAGCGCGGCGGCGACGAGCGCACCGGCCCCGATGCCGAGCACCTTGAGGCCGCCGGTCGTGACCTCGCCGCGGGCCAGCGCACCGAGATGCCCCCGCAGCCCCTTGCGGACGGTGCCCTCGCGGTCCTCCGTGAGGTCGTCCACCAGGCCGAAGGCCGTCGCCGTGGTGGTCGCCACGGCCAGCGCGGCGCCGTCGCGGGCGCCGGACGCCCCGACGAGCCCGCCGGCGAGCACACCGGCGGCGACGGCGGGGCCGCCGAGCAGGCTCACGGGCTCGCCGCGGTGGTTGGTGCGCTCCCACAGTCGCGCGCCGCCGGGCGGGTCGTCGTCGAGGAGTCCGCGGACGACGGTGGTGGTCAGCCGTGCCGTGACGGCGCCGGCGATCCGGCGGGCGACGCTCACCCCTCGGCCCCCGCCGCGTCCCCGGACGTGCCGGCGTCACCGGTGGAGGTGGGCGTGCGGTCCGGCGGCGGCAGGATGCCCGCGGACGGGACCGTGGTGAGGTCGTCGCCGTGCCCGTAGTGGCCGTTGGTGCCGCCGATCCGGGCGTTCAGCGCGAGCGGGACGGAGACCTGGCCGGCCACCGTGTCCGCGTCGCTGACGGTCGTGAGGTCGCCCGCGGCGCCCTCGTCGCCGACGATCGCGGCGACCAGCGAGCCCTCCACGAGCGGGCCGTCGACGACGACCGCGCCCTCCGAGCGGGCCTGCGCGACCCGCGCCAGGGCGATCTGCGCGTCGGTGGCGGCCTGCGCCTCCTCCGCGTCGGGGGTCTCGTCGGCGGGCACGGCGTCGGGGGCGACGGCCGGGGAGACGAGCACGATCGCGTCCGCGGGCGCCGTCACCTCCTCGTCGACGGTGACCAGCGGGTCGTCGCCGGT
The DNA here is from genome assembly GCF_949769265.1 of Cellulomonas endometrii. Classification (NCBI taxonomy): domain Bacteria; kingdom Bacillati; phylum Actinomycetota; class Actinomycetes; order Micrococcales; family Cellulomonadaceae; genus Cellulomonas; species Cellulomonas endometrii. The sequence continues at coordinate 72,364 of NZ_CATKPC010000004.1, forward strand.
CGTGAGGAACTCGAGCAGCGTGCCGGACGCGGAGCTCAGCCGGTCGGGGTCCGCCGCCTCGCCGCCGGTGAGGCCCTGGACGAGCGCCTCGGAGAGGGTCGTGTCCACCGAGGCGTCGTCGGCGGGCTGCGGGTCCAGGTACGTCGAGATGCTGCTGACCAGCGCCTGCCGGAACGAGCGCAGGTCGCTCGACGACCAGGCCTCGGTCAGCGTGGCGTGCGCGCTGACGGTCGCGCCGGCGTCGGTGAGCTGGCTCTCGATCGCGGCGAGCGCGTCGCCGTCGACCGTGCCGAGCGACACGACCGCGACGCGCCGGTCCGTGAGCGTGCCGTCGACGAGCTCCGCCCCCGCGGCCGTGATGTAGGCGTTGCTCGCGGCCAGGTCGGCGGCGGAGGCCTCGAGCTCGGTGCGCAGGTCGTCGCGGTCCGCGCGCAGCTGGTCCACCTGACCCGTCAGCGTGTCGCCGATGCTCTCGCGGAGCGGGCCGGCGCCGAGCACGATGCCCACGGCGAGCGCCAGGAACACCGAGATCAGGGAGACGAGGTGGTAGCGGAAGTCGATCACTGTGCGAGCTCTCGGTCGGGTGCCGGCACGAGGGCGGCACGGGAGGTGTCGGGTCGGGTCGGCGCGGGGCCGGCAGGCGTCATGGGGTCCCGCTGAACAGGGACCCGAGCCAGGACGCGAAGTCGTCCCAGCGCGCGCCCGTGAGGCCGATCAGCGTCTGACCCGCCGTGGTCGACGCCAGGGCGACGCCCAGGGCCAGCAGGCCCGCCAGGACCAGCAGCGTCAGCTGGAGGTTCGAGATCCGGTTCCGGTACAGCCGGGACACGCCCTTGGCGTCCACGAGCTTGCTGCCCACCCGCAGCCGGGTGAGGAACGTGCTGGCCATGCCGGAGCGGCCCTTGTCCAGGAACTCGACGAGGGTGGCGTGCGTCCCGACGGCGACGATGAGCTCGGCGCCCTTGTCGTCGGCCAGCAGCATCGCGACGTCCTCGCTGGTGCCGGTCGCCGGGAAGACGATGTGCGGCACCCCGAGCTGGTCCACGCGCGCCAGGCCCGGCGCGCGGCCGTCGCGGTACGCGTGCACCACGATCTCCGCGCCGCACCGCAGGGCCCGGTCGGACACCGAGTCCATGTCGCCGACGATCATGTCGGGCGTCCAGCCGGCGTCGAGGATCGCGTCCGCGCCGCCGTCCACCCCGACGAGCACCGGGCGGTACTCGCGGATGTACGGGCGCAGCGTGACCAGGTCCTCCTTGTAGTGGTACCCGCGCACCACGATGAGGACCTGCCGGCCGTCGATCTGGGTCGTGATGTCCGGCACGCCGACGCCGTCGAGCAGGAGGTCCCGCTCGCGGCGCAGGTAGTCCATCGTGTTGGCCGCGAACGACTCGAGCTGGACGGACAGGCCCTCGCGCGCGGCGGCCTGGTCGACCGCGACGGTCTGCTCGGTCTGCACCACGCCCTCGGCGACGAGCCGGTCGCCGTCGTGCACGGCGCCGCCCTCGAGGCGCAGCGTGCGCCCCTCGCGGATCGTCATGACGTCGGGGCCGAGGTCGTCGATCAGCGGGATGCCCGCCGACACGAGGATGTCCGGGCCGAGGTTCGGGTAGCGGCCCGACGTCGAGCGGGCGGCGTTCAGCACCGCGGCGGGCCGGCAGGCGACGAGCGCCTCGGCGGAGACCCGGTCGATGTCGACGTGGTCGATCACCGCGATGTCCCCGGGTCGCAGCCGCTTGGTCAGCGTCTTGGTCCGAGGGTCGACCCGGGCCGGGCCGGTGAGCTCGCCCCCCTGGGGCGCGGCGTGGCGTCTACGCGAGGGCAGGAGTTTCATCGCGGTTCATCGTGCCACGTCCGCCAGCTCCAGAAGCTCCGCTGCGTGCGCACGCGCCGTACCGGATTCCTCCTGGCCGGACAGCATGCGGGCCAGCTCGCGCACCCGGTCCTCCCCCACGACCTCCCGGACGTCGGACGCGGTGACCGCCCCGTCCCGCGACTTCGTGACGACCAGGTGCCGGTCGGCGAACGCCGCGACCTGCGCGAGGTGCGTGACCACCAGCACCTGCGAACCCCGCGCCAGAGCCGCGAGACGGCGCCCCACCTCGGTCGCCGCGCGCCCGCCGACGCCGGCGTCGACCTCGTCGAAGACGAAGGTGCCGGGCCGGTCCTCGCCCTGGTCCGGCGACGTCGCGAGCGCCACCTCGAGGGCCAGCATCACCCGCGACAGCTCCCCGCCGGACGCGCCCTTGCCGAGCGGGCGGGCCGGTCCGCCGGCGTGCGCGGCGAGGAGCATCTCCACCACATCTCCACCGTGCGGCCCCAGCTCGGTCGCGGGCTCGACCCGCACCTCGAGCCGCGCACCCGCCATGGCGAGCCCGGCCAGCTCCGCCGACACGGTGTCCGCGAGCCGCGCGCCGGCCTCCCGCCGGGCCGCGCCGATGCGCCGCGCGAGGTCCGTGAGCCGCGCGTCGAGGGCGTCGCGCTCCGCCGTGAGCTCGACCACCTTCTCGTCGCCGTCGCCGATGTCCAGGAGGCGGCGGCTGCTCTCGTCCGCCCACCGGAGCACCGCCTCGACGTCCTCGCCGTAGGAGCGCGTCAGCGCCGCGAGCTCCGCCCGTCGGTTCTGGGCGGTGTCGAGCCGCAGCGGGTCGGCCTGGAGGTCCTGGAGGTACGACGACAGCTCGGTGGCGGCGTCCGCGAGCAGGTAGCCGGCCTCGGCGACCCGGTCCCGGAGCTCCGCGAGCCGGGAGTCGTGGCTCCCCGCCTGGTCGAGCAGCCGCCGCGCGTGCTCGACGGCACCTGCGGCGCTGGCCGTGTCGTCCGCCGAGTCGTCGTCGCCGACGAGCGCCGCGTGCGCGCCCGACGCGGCCGTCCGCAGGTCCTCGGCGTGCTCCAGCCGCTCGATCTCCTGCGCGAGCGCGGCGTCCTCCCCCGGCTGCGGGTCGATCCGCTCGACCTCCGCCAGCCCGAGGCGCAGCAGCTCCGCCTCCCGCGCGAGGTCCTGCCGCCGGGAGGTCAGGTCGTCGATGGTCGCCTGCAGCTGGGCGCGCTCGGACCACGCCTGCCGGTACTCGGCGAGCAGCGCGCCGTGCGCGGCCCCGGCGAACGCGTCGAGCGCCTCCCGCTGGTGCGCGGGCGAGCGCAGCCGGGCCTGGTCCTGCTGCCCGTGCACCGTGATGAGGGACTCGGCCAGCTCGCCGAGCACCGCCTGCGGCACCGAGCGCCCGCCGAGGTGCGCGCGCGACCGACCGGGCGCCCCGTCGGTGGCCGCCCCGACCGTCCGGACGAGCACGAGCCCGCCGTCGTCGTCGACCGCCGCGCCCGCCTCCTCCGCCCGGGCCAGCACCGGCGACCCCGCGGGGACGACCACGCGGCCCTCGACGACCGCGGACGCCGCACCGGTGCGCACCGTGGCCGGGTCGGCCTTGCCGCCGAGCAGCAGGTTCAGGCCGGTCAGCACCATCGTCTTGCCGGCGCCCGTCTCCCCGGTCAGCACCGTCAGCCCCGGGTGCAGCCGGATCTGGGCGCCGGTGATGACACCCAGGTCGCTGATCGTGATCTCCTCGAACACGCGCTCAGTCCCCGTCCGTCGATCCGTCGGCGCGGCCGTTCCCGCGCTCCCGCGCGGGCCCGTCGTGCGGCCGTCCCCGCCAGCCCACCACGGGCAGGTCGAACTTGTTCACCAGCCGGTCGGTGAACGGCGCCGGGGTCAGCCGCGCCAGCCGCACAGGCACCGGCGAGCGCCGGACCTCGACGCGCGACCCCGCCGGCACCTCGATGCGCCGCCGCCCGTCGCACACCAGCACCGCCGGGGAGGGCGACCGGGTCAGCACCTCGACCGCGACCACCGACCGGGGCCCGACCACCAGCGGGCGGGCGAACAGCGCGTGCGCCGACAGCGGCACCACGATCAGGCTGTCGACCTCCGGCCAGACGACGGGGCCGCCGGCGGAGAACGCGTGCGCGGTCGACCCGGTGGACGTCGCCAGGACCACGCCGTCGCAGCCGAAGCTCGACAGCGGTCGGTCGTCGACCTCGATGACCACCTCGACCATGCGCGCGGGCTCGGCCTTCTCCAGCGCGGCCTCGTTCAGCGCCCAGCCGGTGAGCGGGTCCCGCATCCCGGGCACCTGGACCTGCACCTGGAGGGTCGTGCGCTCCTCGACGGTGTAGTCCCCCGAGGCGATCCGCCGGACCGCCTCCTTGATGTCGTCCCGCTCGCTCTCCGCGAGGAACCCGACGTGCCCGAGGTTGATCCCCAGCAGGGGCACCCCCGCGCCGCGCGCGAGCTCGGCGGCGCGCAGGATCGTGCCGTCGCCCCCGAGGATCATCGCCAGCTCGATGTCGTGGAACGCCATGCCGGGGATGTCCTCCCCCGACAGCACGGGCGTGAACCCGGCCGCGGTCAGGGCGGTCACGGCCTCCTCGGTCGCGGTCACCGCCTCGGGCCGCCCGCTGTGCGTGACGACCAGGACCCGCCTGCTGCTCATGCGCCTGCACCTCTCTCGTCCAGCACGACCTGCCGCACCCGCTCCGCGAGTGCTCCTTCGTCCTCCCCGCCGGCCTCCGGAGCCGTCCCGCCGCGACGGAGCCACAGGAACAGCTCCACGTTGCCGCTGGGGCCTGGCAGCGGGCTGCGCGCCACCCCGGCGACCACCAGCCCGTGCGCCCGGGCGACCGACGCCACGCCGAGCACCGCCTCGACCCGCTGCTCCGCGCTGCGCACGACGCCGCTGGACCCGAGCCGCTCGCGCCCGACCTCGAACTGCGGCTTCACCATGAGCACCAGGTCCGCCTCGGGTGCCGCGACCGCCGCCAGCGCGGGGACCACCAGCGTCAGCGAGATGAACGACAGGTCGGCGACGACCAGCGCCGGCGCCGGCTCGAGGTCTCCCGCCGCGAGGTACCGGACGTTCACCCCCTCGCGGACGTCCACCCGGGGGTCGGCGCGCAGCCGGTCGACGAGCTGCCCGTGCCCGACGTCCATGGCCACGACCCGACGGGCGCCGCGGCGCAGCAGGACGTCGGTGAACCCCCCGGTGCTGGCCCCCGCGTCCAGGCAGACCCGGTCCGCCACGACCGCGTCGGGGAACGCGTCGAGCGCGCCCAGCAGCTTGTGCGCGCCGCGGGACGCCCAGTCGTCGTCGGGACCGTCCGGACCGGCGGCGACCTGCGCGTGCTGGTCGTCGGCGAGCGGCACCGCCGGGCGCCGCACGGGGCGGCCGTCGACGGTGACGCGGCCGGCGGCGATCAGCTCGGCCGCGTGCCGGCGGGAGCGGGCCAGCCCGTCGCGGACGAGGGCGGCGTCGACTCGCGTCGCCACCCGCGTCAGCCCTCCGCGTCGGCGAGGCGGTCCTGCAGGGCCGTGTGCACGGCGTCGAACACGGCCAGCTGCTCGCGCAGCCCCAGCTCGGTGACCTCCGTGAGGCGCATCAGCGCCTGGTCCACCGTCTGGTCGCCCGTCGGCTCCACGACACCCACTCCCCACTCCGCCACCGGCGGCTGCTCGACCGTGCTCGCCAGGCGTGGCCGTGACCCGGCCACGCCGCCCCCCGCACTGCCGGCCAGGCTACCGGCCGGCGCCCACGCCCGCGGCGTCCTCCGGCGCGACACCCAGCTCCGGGACCGACTGCGGGTCCAGGGTCTCCCCCGCGTCCACCGCCGCCCACGCCGCGGCGCACGCAGCCCGCACCAGGTCGACCCCCGCGGCGCGCTCGGCGAGCTCCAGGCGGCCGTCGACGACGCGGGCCGCGGCCTCACCCGACGTCCACCAGCCCTCGGCCGCGCGCACCGGCTCCGGGTGCGGGACGAGCAGGCCGCCGAGGTCCGCCGCGATGTAGTGCGGCCGCAGCGCCGGCGGGGCCAGGACGTCGTCGCGCGCGGTGCTGACGCCCGTGAGGACGTGCAAGCCCGCGAAGCCGCCCGTGCGGGCACCCGCGAGGTCCGTGTCCAGGCGGTCGCCCACGACGAGCGCCTCCCGTGCACCGGCCCGCTCGACGGCGATCTCGTACATCGTCGACGCCGGCTTGCCGGCGCTGTCCGGCACGACACCGGTCGCGGCCTGCACCGCCCCGACGAGCGCGCCGTTCCCCGGCGCGAACCCGCGCGCGGTCGGCAGGCTCAGGTCCAGGTTGCTCGCCACGAACCACGCGCCGCCCGACACCGCGTAGGCCGCCTCGGCCAGCTGCTTCCAGCCGACCTCCGGCGCGAAGCCCTGGGCCACCGCGTCCGGGTGCTCGTCCGCGGACGAGACGACGGTGAACCCCGCCGCCGTCACCGCGGTCACCAGGCCGGCCCCGCCGACCACCAACACCTTCGCGCCCGGCTGCAGCCGGGTCGACAGCAGCGCCGCAGCCGCCTGGGCGGCCGTCAGCACGTCACCCGGCTCCGTCGGGATGTCCAGCGACGTCAGCTGCTCCGCCACGGACTCCGGCTCACGGGACGCGTTGTTGGTGACGAACACCAGGCGCATCCCCGCCGACCGGGCGCCCGCCAGCCCGGCCGACGCCCCCTCGATCGGCTCGTGGCCGCGGTACGCGACCCCGTCCAGGTCGACCAGGGCCAGGTCGTAGCGCTCGGCGAGCGGGATGTCGCTGCCGATCAGACGTGCGTCGGTCACTCGTCCTCCGTGTCGTTCACGCCCTCGGGGGCGTCGTCCGTGCGGGCGTCGTCGGTGCCGGCGTCGGGGCCGTCGGACTCGGCGTCGTCCGCGTCGGTGCCGTCCGTGTCGCTGCCGCCATCCGCGTCGGACTCGTCGTCGGCGTCATCCGCGTCGGCAGTGTCGTCGGCGTCGGCAGTGTCGTCGGCGTCGGCAGTGTCGTCGGCGTCGGCAGTGTCGTCGGCGTCGGCAGTGTCGTCGGCGTCGGCAGTGTCGTCGGCGTCGGCAGTGTCGTCCGCGGCCCTGTCGGCGGCCCTGTCGGCGGCAGCCGTGTCGTCCGCATCGAGGTCGTCCCCATCGACCTCGTCGTCGGCGAGGTCGAAGACGACGACGTCCTCCTCCACCTCGTCCCCGTCCGTCACCTGCGCGAGCAGCGACGGCGGCACCGCGGCCACGGTCGCGTCGGCCTCGTCGGTCCGCCCCGCGGCCCGCAGCGCGTCGGCGCGCGCCTGCGCCACGCGGGCAGCGAGCAGCGTGCGCACCGGACCCGTGGCGATCCCGGCGAGCGCGGCGATCGCCGCGTCCGGGTCGCCCATGTCGAGGCGCGCGCCGCTCACGACCATCGCGAGCTCGACCCGGGCCTCGGTGTCGAGCGTCTCGGCCTCGGGCGACGCGGCGAGGGTCAGGGCCCGCTCGGGGCGCCCCAGGCCGCGCTCGCAGTCCGCCATCACGGCGAGGTGCTCGGACGACCCGTTCAGCCGCCGCACCGTGCGCAGCTCGCGCAGCGCCTCGGCGAACCGTCCCGTCCGGTAGGCCGCGAGTCCCGCCGCCTCCCGCACCACGTCGACGCGCCCACCGTGCCGCACTGCGGCCTGGGCGTGCTCGTACGCGAGCTCGGGGTCCTCGTCCAGCAGGCGCCCGGTCATCACGAGGTGCCGGCCCACGATCCCCGCGTTGTCCTTGCTCAGGGTGCGCAGGCGCGCCCGGACGTCACGGTCCAGCATCCCGAACTCGACGTCGTCCGGGATGTCCGGCCCGTAGACCCGCGCGGGCTGCGGGGGCCGGCTCGGCCGGCGCTCCGCGTCGTCGCGGCGGGGGCCGCGCGGCCCGGAGGCGCGGTCCGGCGCACCGGTCCGCGCGCCGCGGTCGTCGGTGCGACGGGCACCAGGGCGGTCCCCGCGAGAGTCACCCTCCCTGCGGAAGCCACCCGGTCGCTCACCGCGCGAGTCGCCGTCACGGCGGAAGCCCGGACGGTCGCCGGAGTCACGACGCGGACGATCCTGGAAGCCACCAACCCGCTCGCCCGAGTCACGACGCGGACGATCCTGGAAGCCACCAACCCGCTCGCCCGAGTCACGACGCGGACGATCCTGGAAGCCACCGGCCCGCTCGCCCGAGTCACGACGCGGACGATCCTGGTACGCGCTGCGGGGACGCTCGGCCCCGGCGTCGGCGGGCCGACGGAACGAGCCGCTGTCGCCACCGTCACGCCGCTCGCTGCGGAACCCGCCACGGTCGTCCCGCGGAGCCCCCGTGCGCCGGTCGTCGTCGCGCCGGAACCCGCCGCGGTCGTCACGAGCCCCGGCAGCACGCGGGCGGTCCCCCTGGTACCCGCCACCACCGGCCGGACGACCACCACGGTCGTCCCGCTGGTAGCCACCGGTGCGCTCCCCGCGGTCGCGGTTGTACCCACCGCCGGAGCGATCCCCCTGGGAACCGCCGGTCCGCTCACCGGGGCGACCCCCACGCTCGTCGCGCTGGTAGCCGCCGCCGGCAGGACGGCCCGGGCGGTCACCCTGGTACCCACCACCAGCAGGCCGACCACCACGGTCACCCTGGTACCCGCCGGTGCGCTCACCGCGATCGCGGTCGTCCCCGCGGCTCGGCCGATCGCCCTGGTACCCGCCACCAGTGGGACGGCCTCCACGGTCGTCACGCTGGAACCCGCCACCAGCAGGACGGCCGGGCCGCCCGCCCTGGTACCCGCCACCGGCCGGACGACCACCACGGTCACCCTGGTGACCACCGGTGCGCTCACCACCGGCACGACCACCACGGTCGTCACGCGGGAACCCGCCACCGGTGCGCTCACCACGGTCCCGGTCGTACCCGGCGCTCGACCGATCACCCTGGTACCCGCCACCAGTGGGACGGCCTCCACGGTCGTCACGCTGGAACCCGCCACCAGCAGGACGGCTCGAGCGGTCACCCGGGTACCCGCCACCAGCCGGACGACCACCACGGTCGTCACGCGGGTACCCACCGGAGCGCTCGGCCCCGGGACGACCGCCACGCTCACCGCGGGAGGCACCGCCGGAGCCGCGATCGTCGCGGAACGCCGGACGACCGCCGTTCTGCGGTCGGGAACCGGAGAAGCCACCGCTCCGATCGTCGGTGGTCCGCCGGGAGTCTCGCTCACCGGCGCCGGCACGACCGCGCTGACCCGCCACCCGAGGGGCTCGTGCCGGGCGGGCATCACCCGTGGGGCGCGCCCCGTTCCGGTTGCCGTAGCGCCCGACGCCACCGCCGTCTCGGCGATCGCCCTCGTCCGCCGAACGCGTCCCGCGCTCGTCGCTGCTCATATCCAGCTTCTCCTCGTCATTCGACCGCTGACCATCGTCTCATCCGCACCGCCCGCGCCCCACATCGGTGCGGGCCCGCGGCACCGCCACGGCCACAGAACGCCGTCTCGCCCCTGCTCCAGGCCGGCCGCTCTCCCTCTCCGTCGAGCTCCGGGCCGGTCGAACCACACGTCAGAGCCGCACTCCACCCCGCGGGCTCCGGTGAACGCGAGCCGGGTTGAACGCACCGGGGTGACCAACGACACCACGAAGCCGAGGCCACGTGCGGCCCCGTGCCACCGCCAGACCTGGAGCCGAACACGCTGCGCCGAGATGACAGCGGTGGCCTGTGCGTGCGACCTCGGGCGCAGGCGCGCGATGTCATCTCGGCGCACCGGGGACCACCGCCCGGAGGGGGGGCGGGCGCGCGCGTCGTCGGCGCGGGTGGGAATGGTCGGGGAAACACGAAGAGCCACCCCGAATGGGGTGGCTCTTCGTGAATGGTGTCCGGCGGCGTCCTACTCTCCCACACCCTGGCGAGTGCAGTACCATCGGCGCTGAAGGGCTTAGCTTCCGGGTTCGGAATGGGACCGGGCGTTTCCCCTTCGCTATGACCGCCGTAACTCTGTCGAACATGTCAAGCACGGGACCCCCACATCGAGGTGGGGGCGTGCTCGTGGTTCGGGAACCGCACAGTGGACGCGTAGCAACAAAAAGTGTTGTGGTGAAGTTGTCGGCTTATTAGTACCGGTCAGCTGCGAGGGTCTTGCGTCCCCTCTTCCACATCCGGCCTATCTACCCGGTGGTCTAGCCGGGAGCCTCTCACCCCTCGAGGGGGCGTGGAAACCTCATCTTGAAGCAGGCTTCCCGCTTAGATGCTTTCAGCGGTTATCCCTTCCGAACGTAGCCAACCAGCCGTGCTCCTGGCGGAACAACTGGCACACCAGAGGTTCGTCCGTCCCGGTCCTCTCGTACTAGGGACAGCCCTTCTCAAGTTTCCTGCGCGCGCAGCGGATAGGGACCGAACTGTCTCACGACGTTCTAAACCCAGCTCGCGTACCGCTTTAATGGGCGAACAGCCCAACCCTTGGGACCTACTCCAGCCCCAGGATGCGACGAGCCGACATCGAGGTGCCAAACCATGCCGTCGATATGGACTCTTGGGCAAGATCAGCCTGTTATCCCCGGGGTACCTTTTATCCGTTGAGCGACGGCGCTTCCACAAGCCACCGCCGGATCACTAGTTCCGACTTTCGTCCCTGCTCGACCTGTCAGTCTCACAGTCAAGCTCCCTTGTGCACTTGCACTCGCCACCTGATTGCCAACCAGGCTGAGGGAACCTTTGAGCGCCTCCGTTACATTTTAGGAGGCAACCGCCCCAGTTAAACTACCCATCAGGCACTGTCCCTGATCCGGATCACGGACCGAGGTTAGATATCCAGAGCGACCAGAGTGGTATTTCAACGTTGACTCCACCGACACTGGCGTGCCGGCTTCACAGTCTCCCACCTATCCTACACAAGCCGCACCGAACACCAATACCAAACTATAGTAAAGGTCCCGGGGTCTTTCCGTCCTGCTGCGCGTAACGAGCATCTTTACTCGTAGTGCAATTTCGCCGAGTTCGCGGTTGAGACAGCGGAGAAGTCGTTACGCCATTCGTGCAGGTCGGAACTTACCCGACAAGGAATTTCGCTACCTTAGGATGGTTATAGTTACCACCGCCGTTTACTGGGGCTTAAATTCTGAGCTTCGCCTTGCGGCTGACCCGTCCTCTTAACCTTCCAGCACCGGGCAGGCGTCAGTCCGTATACATCGTCTTGCGACTTCGCACGGACCTGTGTTTTTAGTAAACAGTCGCTTCTCCCTGGTCTCTGCGGCCCTCCACGCTTCCCGGGCAAGCCGGTACACGCTTCAGGCCCCCCTTCTCCCGAAGTTACGGGGGCATTTTGCCGAGTTCCTTAACCACGATTCTCTCGATCGCCTTGGTATTCTCTACCTGACCACCTGAGTCGGTTTAGGGTACGGGCGGCTAGAACCTCGCGTCGAAGCTTTTCTCGGCAGCATAGGATCACCCAATCATCCAGCATACGCTGTCACCATCGGTTCTCAGGCTTGATGAGTGGCGGATTTGCCTACCACTCGCCCTACGGCCTTGGACGTGGACTACCATCGCCACGCTGGGCTACCTTCCTGCGTCACTCCTGTTAATACGCTTACCTACTACCGGATCGGGTCGCGCGCTCCCCCGCACGGTGTCTCCCGAAGGAGACGGTGTGCGGGCTCGGGCGCTTAGCATCACCGGGCTCGGTATGGGCGGTTCTTCGCCGGTACGGGAATATCAACCCGTTGTCCATCGACTACGCCTGTCGGCCTCGCCTTAGGTCCCGACTTACCCAGGGCGGATTAGCCTGGCCCTGGAACCCTTGGTCATTCGGCGGACGGGTTTCTCACCCGTCTTTCGCTACTCATGCCTGCATTCTCACTCGTGTGGCGTCCACCACTGGGTTACCCCGCAGCTTCACCCGCCACACGACGCTCCCCTACCCATCCACACGCCTGGACCACGAAGGCCTAGCGCAAGTGTGAATGCCACAGCTTCGGCGGTATACTTGAGCCCCGCTACATTGTCGGCGCGGAATCACTTGACCAGTGAGCTATTACGCACTCTTTCAAGGGTGGCTGCTTCTAAGCCAACCTCCTGGTTGTCTGTGCAACTCCACATCCTTTCCCACTTAGCATACGCTTAGGGGCCTTAGCTGGTGGTCTGGGCTGTTTCCCTCTCGACTACGGAGCTTATCCCCCGCAGTCTCACTGCCACGCTCTCACTTACCGGCATTCGGAGTTTGGCTAACGTCAGTAACCTGGTGGGGCCCATCGGCTATCCAGTAGCTCTACCTCCGGCAAGAAACACGTGACGCTGCACCTAAATGCATTTCGGGGAGAACCAGCTATCACGAAGTTTGATTGGCCTTTCACCCCTAACCACAGGTCATCCCCCCGGTTTTCAACCCAGGTGGGTTCGGTCCTCCACGCGGTCTTACCCGCGCTTCAACCTGCCCATGGCTAGATCACTTCGCTTCGGGTCTAGAGCACGCGACTGTGTCGCCCTATTCGGACTCGCTTTCGCTACGGCTTCCCCACACGGGTTAACCTCGCCACGTACCACTAACTCGCAGGCTCATTCTTCAAAAGGCACGCCGTCACCCCTGCTAGGGAGGCTCCGACGGATTGTAGGCACACGGTTTCAGGTACTATTTCACTCCCCTCCCGGGGTACTTTTCACCTTTCCCTCACGGTACTTGTCCGCTATCGGTCACTAGGTAGTATTTAGGCTTAGCAAGTGGTCTTGCCAGATTCACACGGGATTTCTCGGGCCCCGTGCTACTTGGGATCCCCTTCGGGAGGTCACGTCATTTCGTCTACGGGGGTACCACCCTCTGTGCCGGGCCTTTCAATGCCCTTCGACTATAACGCGACTTTCTGACTCCCTGATGACTCGGCAGAATCATCTGAAAGGTCCCACAACCCCGTACACGCAACGCCTGCCGGCTTGGCACGCATACGGTTTGGCCTCATCCGCTTTCGCTCGCCACTACTCACGGAATATCTCTTCCTGCCGGTACTGAGATGTTTCACTTCCCGGCGTTCCCCCCACACACCCTATATATTCAGGTGCGGGTCACACGACATGACTCGTGCGGGGTTTCCCCATTCGGACATCCTCGGATCACGGTTCGTTTGCCAACTCCCCGAGGCTTATCGCAGGCTACAACGTCCTTCTTCGGCTCCTAGTGCCAAGGCATCCACCCTGTGCCCTTAAAAACTTGACCACAAAGACATTACTTTAAAAGATGCTCGCGTCCACTGTGCAGTTCTCAAACAACGAACGATCCCCGACCAGCTGCCGGCGCCTACCCACCACCGAAGTGGCGGACGGTTCGACCGACCGACCGGGCCCGTCATGAAGCAACACCCCCAAAGCGGGCTGTTCCCTCAGGACCCAACAGCGTGCCAGGCGACCGATCCGACCAGCGATGCGAGGTTCCACCCACCCACAAGGAGCGAGGTACTGACGCGGTGCTGACCACCACGGCCGCCGTAGTTGATGTTCCACCCTTGAGCACCACCCCGGACGCATACGGTCCGAGCCTGGCCTCTGCACCCCGCACCCAGTGGGCCGGCGTGTCAGATGCTCCTTAGAAAGGAGGTGATCCAGCCGCACCTTCCGGTACGGCTACCTTGTTACGACTTAGTCCCAATCGCCAGTCCCACCTTCGACGGCTCCCCCCACAAGGGTTGGGCCACCGGCTTCGGGTGTTACCGACTTTCGTGACTTGACGGGCGGTGTGTACAAGGCCCGGGAACGTATTCACCGCAGCGTTGCTGATCTGCGATTACTAGCGACTCCGACTTCATGGGGTCGAGTTGCAGACCCCAATCCGAACTGAGGCCGGCTTTTTGGGATTCGCTCCACCTCGCGGTATCGCAGCCCTTTGTACCGGCCATTGTAGCATGCGTGAAGCCCAAGACATAAGGGGCATGATGATTTGACGTCATCCCCACCTTCCTCCGAGTTGACCCCGGCAGTCTCCTATGAGTCCCCACCATCACGTGCTGGCAACATAGGACGAGGGTTGCGCTCGTTGCGGGACTTAACCCAACATCTCACGACACGAGCTGACGACAACCATGCACCACCTGTACACCGACCTTGCGGGGCAACCATCTCTGGAAGTTTCCGGTGTATGTCAAGCCTTGGTAAGGTTCTTCGCGTTGCATCGAATTAATCCGCATGCTCCGCCGCTTGTGCGGGCCCCCGTCAATTTCTTTGAGTTTTAGCCTTGCGGCCGTACTCCCCAGGCGGGGCACTTAATGCGTTTGCTGCGGCACGGAACTCGTGGAATGAGCCCCACACCTAGTGCCCAACGTTTACGGCATGGACTACCAGGGTATCTAATCCTGTTCGCTCCCCATGCTTTCGCTCCTCAGCGTCAGTTGCGGCCCAGTGACCTGCCTTCGCCATCGGTGTTCCTCCTGATATCTGCGCATTCCACCGCTACACCAGGAATTCCAGTCACCCCTACCGCACTCTAGTCTGCCCGTACCCACTGCAAGCCCGAGGTTGAGCCTCGAGTTTTCACAGCAGACGCGACAAACCGCCTACGAGCTCTTTACGCCCAATAATTCCGGACAACGCTTGCGCCCTACGTATTACCGCGGCTGCTGGCACGTAGTTAGCCGGCGCTTCTTCTGCAGGTACCGTCACTTTCGCTTCTTCCCTGCTGAAAGAGGTTTACAACCCGAAGGCCTTCATCCCTCACGCGGCGTCGCTGCATCAGGCTTGCGCCCATTGTGCAATATTCCCCACTGCTGCCTCCCGTAGGAGTCTGGGCCGTGTCTCAGTCCCAGTGTGGCCGGTCGCCCTCTCAGGCCGGCTACCCGTCGTCGCCTTGGTGGGCCGTTACCCCACCAACAAGCTGATAGGCCGCGAGTCCATCCCTGACCGATAAATCTTTCCAGACGCATCAGATGCCTGAGCGTCACGTATCCGGTATTAGACCTCGTTTCCAAGGCTTATCCCAGAGTCAGGGGCAGGTTACTCACGTGTTACTCACCCGTTCGCCACTGATCCCCCCAGCAAGCTGGGGTTCACCGTTCGACTTGCATGTGTTAAGCACGCCGCCAGCGTTCGTCCTGAGCCAGAATCAAACTCTCCGTTAATGTCTACATGGCAACCACCACCCGAAAGCGGCGATCCACCGACACACGAAACGACCACCCCGTCGCTGGCGACAAGGCAGTCAGTTGAATTCGGCTGTTGTGCAACCGACCCAGACGGAGCAGGGCCGATCACACGTCAACCAAGACTCACCCACTCTCGCGTCCACCCCGAATGAGGCGACCACCCGAGCCGATGAACCATCTTGGCATCAACTACTTGGCACACTGTTGAGTTCTCAAAGAACAGACGCGCATCCCCCACTCACCCTTGCGGGCTCCTGGCCGGAGGCTCGGTTCCAATCTACCAGAGTTCCTGGCGGGCTTTGTCGTCGTTTCCTTCGACTCGGCTCGTCCTGAACTCTATCAGAGTTTTTGTCCCGCCCTGCCGCTCTTTCGAACCGGCCTGGCGTTTCTCAACTCTACCAGAGTTTCTGGACCGCCTTGCCGGCTTGTTCTTTCCGGCGAGGCTTTCCTTCACTCTACCAGGCTTTCCGGCCCGCATTGTCGGCGTTCATTCCGACATTGCGTGTCCTTCTGCCCGGTCCCGGCACGACCGTCCGGACGCCGAGGCGCCTGTCGATCTTGCCGAGGGGGTGGCCACCCGCGGGACCAGCCACCGGGTTGATCCTCGGTGTCCGTTCCTCCCTGCCGGGCGACTCGGAGAACATTACGCGGACGTTTCGCTCACCGTCAAGCCGGCGGGCTCCAGTGCCGCGCACGCACTCCGCACCCCGTCTGACCTGCGCTTTCGCGCCCGGCCCGCCGGGGTGACCCCTGGTTCACCACGACGGGGCCGGTGTGACGCCCGTCGCTCTGCACCCAGGATGCGCCGTCGCAGCTGAGCGCGCAACCCCTCGCCGCGGGCCGACCCGGGACGACGAAGGGGCGGTCCCGTCGGAACGGGGCCGCCCCTCGGTCGTGCCACGAGAACGTGGGTGTCAGTCGGACGTCGCCCCGACCTGCGCGACCGCGAGCGTCCGCTTGCCCCGCCGCAGCACGAGCCACCGCCCGTGCAGCAGGTCCCCCGCCTCGACGACGGCGGCGTCGTCCGTCACCTTGCGGTTGTTGACCGATGCGCCGCCCTCGGCGATCGCCCGGCGGGCCGCCCCCTTGCTCGCGACCAGCCCGGTGGCGGCCAGCACGTCGACGACCGGGTCGCCCACCGCGACCTCGGCCGTGGGCAGCTCGGCCACCGCCGCACCCAGGGTCGCGGCGTCGAGCTCGGCGAGGTCGCCGCCCCCGAACAGCGCGCGGCTGGCCGCGATGACCTTCTCCGTCGCGTCGACCCCGTGCACCAGGGACGTGACGTCGTACGCCAGGGCCCGCTGCGCCTCGCGGGCTGCCGGCCGCTCGGCGACGGCCTGCTCCAGCTCCCCGATCTGCTCGGGCGTCCGGAAGGTGAAGACCTTGAGGTAGCGCACGACGTCGGCGTCGTCGGCGTTGAGCCAGAACTGGTAGAAGGCGTACGGCGAGGTGAGCTCCGGGTCCAGCCAGACGGTGCCGGACTCCGTCTTGCCGAACTTCGTGCCGTCGGCCTTCGTGATCAGCGGGGTGGTGAGGGCGTGGACCGCCGCGCCCTCGACCTTGCGGACCAGCTCGACGCCGGAGAGCAGGTTGCCCCACTGGTCGCTGCCACCGGTCTGCAGCGTGACCCCGTGCCGGCGGAACAGCTCGAGGTAGTCCATGCCCTGCAGGATCTGGTAGCTGAACTCGGTGAACGAGATGCCCTGGTCCGAGCTCAGCCGCCGGGCGACCGTGTCCTTCGCGAGCATCGTGCCCAGCCGGTAGTGCTTGCCGACGTCCCGCAGGAAGTCGATGGCCGACATCGGGGCGGTCCAGTCGAGGTTGTTCACGAGGGTCGCGGCGTTCTCGCCGTCGAACCGGAGCAGCGGGGCGATCTGCCGCCGGATGCGCTCGACCCAGCCGGCGACGACGTCGGGCTCGTTGAGGGTGCGCTCCCCCGCCATCTTGGGGTCGCCGATCAGGCCGGTCGCGCCGCCGACGAGGGCCACGGGCCGGTGCCCCGCGTCCTGCAGGCGCCGGACGGTGAGGATCTGCACCAGGTTGCCGATGTGCAGGCTGGGCGCGGTCGGGTCGAAGCCGCAGTAGAGGGTGACCGGTCCGGCGTCGAGCGCCGCGCGCAGCGCGTCGAGGTCGGTGGTCTGGGAGACGAGGTCGCGCCAGGCGAGCTCGTCGAGGATGTGCGTCACGTCAGTGCTCCAGGTGGTCGCGCGGCTCGGTGGCCGCGCCGTCGGCGGGTCGGGTCATGCCGGCGTCGTCCCGCGCTGCGGGCTGCTTCCCGACGCCGGCCGGCGATACGCCGGCCGGAAGGCGGACACGGTGGGCTCCCCGGTGATCCAGAACCGCCACGGGTGGCGCGCGGGGTCGCCGCCGGCGCCGGCCACGCCGACGCGCGGGCCGGTCGCGTAGGCGGGGGTCACGGCGTCCGGGTCGCGGTGCAGGACGATGCGGCCGCCCGGCTCGGTGATGTCGGCGCCGTTCGCCTCCATCGCGATGCCGAGGGCGACGGCCATGCGGGCGGGACCCCGGGCGATCTGCCGGTCGGAGTCGACGACGCCCGAGCTCGCCCGCCGGGCGCGCGCCAGGCCCACGCCGTCGACGACCTCGCCCGCGCGGAGCAGGACCGCGGACGCCGACCCTGCTGGCCCGGTGACGACGTTGAAGCAGTGGTGCAGGCCGAGGTGCCGGTACACGTAGAGCCGACCGGGCTCCCCGAACATCACGGCGTTGCGCGCGGTGCGGCCGCGGAACGCGTGCGAGCCCGGGTCCGCCTCGCCGTCGTAGGCCTCGACCTCGGTGAGGCGGACGGTGACGTCGCCCTCGTCGGAGCGGACGGTCAGGTAGGCGCCGAGCAGGTCCGGCGCGACGGCGAGCACCGGTCGGGAGTACCAGACGCGGGCGGGCACGATCCCGGGCACGCCGGACACCGCCTCGGTACCGGGTCCCGTCGAGCTCACCGGGCCATCCTGCCCCATGCGTCCACGCGGACGTCGGCCCGTCCGCGCGTGCCCTCGCGCTCGAAGTGCGCCGCCTCGTCGCGCATCCAGCGCTCCCAGTGCGGGCGCGCGCCGGCCCCGTCGCGCGCCAGCCCGCGCTCGAGCCGCGTGGCGGGCTCCGCCTCGACCCACACGAGGACCCCGAGGTCCGGGGCGCCGTCCCGCCGGCCGGACCCGCAGCCCTCCAGCACCAGCACGTCGGGCGCCGGGACGTCCACCCAGTCCGCGAACCGGCCGGCCTCCCAGTCGTACCGCTGGAACCGGCCGGGGCGGCCGCGGCGCAGCGGCTCGAGCACCTGGGCCGACAGCCGCGGCCACAGGTCGCCGTCGAGCCCCGTCCACCCGGCGTAGAGGTCGTCCATGTGCACCACCTGCGCGCTCGCGCCGGCGGCGGCGCAGCCCGCGGCGACCGCGGCGGCCAAGGTGGTCTTGCCGGAGCCGGCAGGCCCGTCGATCGCGACCACCCGGACCCTGCCGAGCCTCGGCGGCGCGGACAGCAGCAGGGGCACGACGACGCCGGCCGCGTCCTCGTGCCCCTCCTGCCGGGTGGTGGGGTCCGCCATGTGGGGGCTCAGCGCCCGCGGAGCTCCGCCGCGCGGGCGCGGGCCCGCTGGAGCTGCTCGGCGACCCGGACCGGTGCCGTGCCGCCGTGCGCGGACCGCGACGCGACCGAGCCCTCCACCGACAGCACGCTGCGCACCTGAGGCGTGAGGTGCTCCGAGATCGCCGCGAGCTCGTCGTCGGTCAGGTCCCAGAGCTCGACCGGCGGCTCGTGCTGCTCGCACGCCCGGACGCACGCGCCCGCGACCTCGTGCGCGACGCGGAACGGCACGCCCTGCCGGACCAGCCACTCCGCGATGTCGGTCGCGAGCGAGAACCCCCGCGGCGCGAGCGACGCCATCCGCTCGGTGTCGAACCGGAGCGTGGCGATCATCCCGGCGAACGCGGGCAGCAGGACGGTCAGGGTGTCGACCTGGTCGAACACCGGCTCCTTGTCCTCCTGCAGGTCGCGGTTGTACGCGAGCGGCAGGCCCTTGAGCGTCGTCAGCAGCCCGGTGAGGTCGCCGACCAGCCGGCCGGCCTTGCCGCGCGCGAGCTCCGCGACGTCCGGGTTCTTCTTCTGCGGCATGATGCTCGACCCGGTCGAGTACGCGTCGTCCAGCTGCACGAAGCCGAACTCGTGCGTCGACCAGAGGACGACCTCCTCGGCGATCCGGGACAGGTCGACGCCGAGCATCGCGGACACCCAGGCGAACTCCGCGACGACGTCCCGGGAGGCGGTGCCGTCGATCGAGTTCTCCACCGGGGCGTCGAAGCCGAGCTCCGCGGCGACGGCCGCCGGGTCGAGGCCGAGCGACGAGCCGGCGAGCGCTCCGGAGCCGTACGGCGACACCGCGGCGCGGCGGTCCCAGTCGGCGTACCGCTCGACGTCGCG
Organism: Cellulomonas endometrii; assembly: GCF_949769265.1. Lineage (NCBI taxonomy): Bacteria > Bacillati > Actinomycetota > Actinomycetes > Micrococcales > Cellulomonadaceae > Cellulomonas > Cellulomonas endometrii. Next base: position 91,699 of record NZ_CATKPC010000004.1, read on the forward strand.
CAGCAGCGGCCACGCGTGGGCGAGCAGGTGGTGCGCGAGCAGGACGGGCTGGGCGTGCTGCAGGTGGGTGCGGCCCGGCATCACCGCGTCGCCCGCGGCCTCGGCCTGGGTGATCAGCGCGTCCACGACGTCGAGCACCAGGCCGGTGATGGCCCGCGCCTCGTCCCGCAGGTACATCCGCACCAGCGTGGCGATCTGGTCGTTCCGGGACCGCCCGGCGCGCAGCCGCCCGCCGAGGTCCGCCCCGGCGCGCTCGATCAGGCCGCGCTCCAGGGCGCCGTGCACGTCCTCGTCGGACTCGGCGGCGACGAACGCCCCCGACTCGACGTCGGCGCGCAGCCGCTCCAGGGCGTCGAGCATGCCCGCCAGCGCCGCGTCGTCCAGCAGCCCGGCCGCGTGCAGGACCCTCGCGTGGGCGCGGGACCCCGCGATGTCCTGGGGCGCGAGCCGCCAGTCGAACTGGGTGGACTTGGACAGGGCCGCCAGCGCGTCGGCGGGGCCGCCGGCGAACCGGCCGCCCCAGAGAGCGCCCGCCTGCTCAGGCACCGGTACCGCCGATGCCGCCCTGCGAGCCCAGGTCCTCCGCGTTGCCGAACTTCACGTCGCGCGCGGCGGCGAGCTTGGACGACAGGCCGTAGATCTCGATGAACCCGCGCGCCGCGGACTGGTCGAACGAGTCGCCGGAGTCGTAGGTGGCCAGGTTGAAGTCGTACAGCGAGGACTCGGAGCGGCGCCCGGTGACCGTCGCGCGGCCGCCGTGCAGCACCATGCGGATCTCGCCGGAGACGTAGCGCTGGGTGTCGTCGATGAAGGTGTCGAGCGACTTCTTCAGCGGCGAGAACCACTGGCCGTCGTAGACCAGCTCGGTCCAGCGCTGCTCGACGGTCCGCTTGAACCGGGCCTGCTCGCGCTCGACGGTGACGTTCTCGAGCTCCTGGTGCGCGGCGATCAGCGCCATCGCGCCGGGGGCCTCGTAGACCTCGCGGGACTTGATGCCCACGAGGCGGTCCTCGACGATGTCGATCCGGCCGACGCCCTGGGCGCCCGCGCGGCGGTTCATCTCCTGGATCGCCTGCAGCGGGGTGACCGGCTGGCCGTCGAGCGCGACGGGCACGCCCTGCTCGAACGTGATGACGACCTCGTCCGCGACCGGCGGGAACGTGGGGTCGTCGGTGTAGGTGTAGACGTCCTTGGTCGGCTCGTTCCAGATGTCCTCGAGGAAGCCGGTCTCGACGGCGCGGCCCCAGACGTTCTGGTCGATCGAGAACGGGTTGTGCTTGGTGGTCGCGATCGGGAGCTTCTTGCGCTCGGCGAACTCGATGGCCTTGTCGCGGGTCAGGGCGAGGTCGCGGACCGGGGCGAGGCACTTCAGGTCCGGGGCGAGCGAGGTGATGCCGACCTCGAACCGCACCTGGTCGTTGCCCTTGCCCGTGCAGCCGTGCGCGACGGTCGTGGCGCCGAACTGCCGCGCGGCGCGCACCAGGTGCTTGACGATGACCGGGCGGGACAGCGCGGACACCAGCGGGTACTTGTCCAGGTACAGGCCGTTGGCCCGCAGCGCCGGCATGCAGTACTCGGCGGCGAACTCGTCGCGGGCGTCGGCGACGTACGCCTCGACCGCGCCGCAGTCCAGCGCGCGCCGGCGGATGACCTCGAGGTCCTCGCCGCCCTGGCCGACGTCGACCGCCACGGCGATCACCTCGGCGCCGGTCGCCTCCGCGATCCAGCCGATGCCCACGGAGGTGTCCAGGCCGCCCGAGTAGGCGAGGACGACGCGCTCAGTCATGTGTCTTCTCTTTCGTGTGTCCGGTCGTGCAGGAGTGGTCGGGGGGCGACGGGGCGTCAGCCGGTCGTCGCGAGCTCGAGGAACCGGGCCGCCAGCGCGGTCCCCTCGGGGCCGTCGGCGCCCTCGCGGGCGATGACGAGGACGGTGTCGTCCCCGGCGATCGTGCCGAGCACGCCGGGGAGGACGGAGTGGTCGATGGCCGAGGCCAGGAACTGCGCCGCGCCGGGCGGGGTGCGCAGCACGACGAGGCTGCCGGACGCCTCGGCGGTGACCAGCAGCTCGGAGCAGAGCCGGGCCAGCCGGGAGGCGAGCGCCTCGGCGTCCACGACGGGCGCGGGGGTCCGGTCGCCGCCCTCCCCCGGCGCCGCGTAGGCGAGCGCGCCGGTGGGCGTGCGGATCTTCACCGCGCGCAGCTCGACGAGGTCGCGGGACAGCGTGGCCTGCGTGACCGTCACGCCCTGGTGGGCCAGCAGGTCGGCGAGCTCGGACTGCGAGTGCACGGACTGCCGGGACAGCAGGTCGCGGATCAGCGCGTGCCGGGCGGCCTTGGTCGCCGGGACGCGGCCCGTGGTGGCGAGCGGCTCCTCGACGGGGCCGGTGGCGGCGGTCACGAGCGCTCCAGGAGCCAGGTCAGCAGCGCCTTCTGCGCGTGCAGCCGGTTCTCGGCCTCGTCCCAGACCACCGACTGCTCACCGTCCAGCACCTCGGCGGTGATCTCCTTGCCGCGGTAGGCGGGCAGGCAGTGCAGCACCAGCGCGCCGGGCGCCGCGAGGGCCAGGGCGGCCGAGTCGAGCCGGAACGGGACGAACGGCTGCTCGCGCTCCGCGGCCTCGGCCTCCTGCCCCATCGACACCCAGGTGTCGGTGGCGACCGCGTCCGCGCCCGTGACGGCCTTCGCCAGGTCGTCGGTCACCTCGACCGAGCCGCCGGTGCGCGCGGCGATCGCGGCCGCGGCCTCGACGACGTCCGCGTGGGGCTGGTACGCGGCGGGCGTGGCGATCCGCACGTGCATCCCCGCCGTCGCTCCGCCGAGCAGGTAGGAGTGCGTCATGTTGTTCGAGCCGTCGCCGGTGTACGCGAGCGTGCGGCCGGCCAGCGCGGGCACGCCGCCCCAGTGCTGCGCGAGCGTGAGCAGGTCCGCGAGGATCTGGCACGGGTGGAAGTCGTCGGTCAGCGCGTTCACGACCGGGACGCCGGCGTGCGCCGCCATCTCCTCCAGCCGGGACTGCGCGTAGGTCCGCCAGACGACCGCGGCGACCTGCCGCCCGAGCACCCGCGCGGTGTCCGCGACGGACTCCCGCACGCCGATCCGCGCCAGGTTGCCGTCGACGGCCAGCGGGTACCCGCCGAGCTCGGCGACGCCGGCCGTGAAGGACACCTGGGTGCGCAGGGTCGGCTTGTCGAAGATGATCGCGACGGCGCGGGGCCCCTCGAGGGGCCGCTTCGCGAACCGGTCGGCGCGCAGCGCGAGGCCGAGCTCCAGGACCTCGGCCTGCTCGGCCGGGCTCAGGTCGTCGTCGCGCAGGAAGCTCCGGGGGGTCATGCGCCGTGCTCCTGACCCAGGTCGTGCGGCAGGTCCGCGAGGAACCGGGTGAACGTCGCCGCCTGCTCGCGGGTCAGCACGTACGGCGGGGCGAGCCGGACGGTGCTCGGCGTGCAGGCGTTGACGATGAACCCGGCGGCCAGGGCTCGGGCGGCCACGTCGGCGGCGACCGCGTCGGTGAGCTGGATGCCGATGAGCAGGCCCTCCCCGCGCACCTCCGCGACCAGCGGGTGGCCCAGGCCGGCGATCTCGGACCGCCACCAGGCGCCCAGGTCGGTGACGTGGGCCAGGAGCCCGTCCCGCTCGACGACACCGATCGTGGCCAGCGCCGCGGCGGACGCGACGGGGTTGCCGCCGAACGTCGTGCCGTGCTGCCCGCGGCCGAGCAGCGTGGCCGCCCGCTCCCCGTACGCGACCACGGCGCCGACCGGGAACCCGCCGCCGAGCCCCTTGGCGAGCGTCACCGCGTCGGGGCGGATGCCGCCGCCGAGGTGCGCGTGCTGGTGCGCGAGCCAGGTGCCGGTGCGGCCCATGCCCGTCTGCACCTCGTCGAGGATCAGCAGGGCGCCGTGGGCCTCGGTGAGCTCGCGCGCCCGGACCAGGTACCCGGGCGGCAGCGGGATGACGCCGGCCTCGCCCTGGATCGGCTCCAGGAAGACCGCGGCGACCCGGTCGCCGTCGGCACCCTCGAACGCGGCCTCCAGCGCGGCGGTGTCGCCGAACGGCAGGAACTCCACGCCGCCGGGCAGCGGCTCGAACGGCTCGCGGTAGGCGGCCTTGGAGGTCAGGGCCAGCGCCCCCATCGACCGGCCGTGGAAGGCGCCCTCGAGCGCGAGGACGCGGGTGCGGCGCACGCCGCCCGGGCCCTCGCTGTTGCGGCGCGCCATCTTGAACGCCGCCTCGTTCGCCTCGGTGCCGGAGTTCGTGAGGAACACCCGGGAGCCCGCGGGGGCGTCGGCGACCTCCAGCAGCCGCTCGGCGAGCGCGATCTGCGTCGGGCTCGCGAAGAAGTTCGAGATGTGGCCGAGCGTGCCCAGCTGCGCCGAGATCGCCGCCGTCAGGGTCGGGTGCGCGTGCCCCAGGGAGTTGACCGCGATGCCGCCGAGCAGGTCGAGGTAGCGCGTGCCGTCGGCGTCCCAGACGTACGGGCCCTCGCCGCGGACCAGCACGCGCTGCGGCGCGCCGAACGTGTCCATCAGCGCGTGGCCGTACCGCTCGGTCCAGTGCGCCACGGAGTCGCGGCCCGCGAGCGCGGCGAAGTCGGGCGGCTCCGGCGTCAGGTGCTGCTCGGTCACTCAGCTCACCTCGGGGTTCTGGTGGAGGGTCGGGACGTCGACCGCCGGGGCCGCGACCTGCGGGATCGGGGCGGTGAACGGCGAGGGCACCGGCTCGTCGTCCGGCAGCACCATCGTGCCGATGCCGTCGGACGTGAAGACCTCGACCAGGATGGAGTGCGCCTGCCGGCCGTCGATGACGTGCGCGCGGCCCACGCCGCCCTGCACCGCGCGCCAGCACGCCTCCATCTTCGGCCGCATGCCCGCGTCGAGGGACGGCAGCAGGTCGGCGAGCTCGCCGGCGCGGATCCGGCGGGCCAGCGAGGTGCGGTCCGGCCAGCTCGTGTAGAGCCCCTCGACGTCGGTCAGCACGATCAGCTTGCGGGCGCCGAGCGCGACGGCCAGCGCGGCCGCCGCGGTGTCGGCGTTGACGTTGAGCACCTGCGTCGGGTCGTCGATGTCGGGGGCGACGGTCGAGACGACGGGGATGCGGCCCGCGTCCAGCAGGTCGTGCACGGCACCGGGGTTGACCTCGACGACGTCCCCGACCTGGCCGACGTCCACCTGCTCGCCGTCGACCGTCGCGGTGCGGCGCCGGGCCCGGAGCAGGCCGCCGTCCTCGCCCGACAGGCCGACCGCGTAGGGGCCGTGCGCGTTCAGCAGCCCGACCAGCTCCCGCGACACCTGGCCGGTGAGCACCATGCGGACGACGTCCATCGCCTCGGGGGTCGTCACGCGCAGCCCGCCGCGGAACTCGGACGCGATGCCGAGCCGGTCGAGCATGGCGTTGATCTGCGGTCCGCCGCCGTGCACGACCACCGGCCGCAGGCCGACCTGGCGCAGGAACACCATGTCCTCCGCGAACGCCCGCTTGAGGTCGTCGTCCACCATCGCGTTGCCGCCGTACTTCACGACCACGAGGGCGCCCGCGAACCGCTGCAGCCACGGCAGCGCCTCGATCAGCACCTCGGCCTTCTGGTCGGGGCGCAGGTCCGTGCGGGTGTTGAACACGAAGTCCTCGGGGACCGGGGTGGTGTCGCTCATGTCGAGTACGCGCTGTTCTCGTGGACGTAGTCGTGCGTCAGGTCGTTGGTCCAGACGGTCGCGGTGGCGTCGCCGGCGTGCAGGTCGACGTCGACGCGCACCTCGCGGGCCGCGGCCAGGTCGACGCCCTCGCGGGGGTCACCGACGCCGCCGGCGCGGCACACCTGGACGCCGTTGATGGCGACGTCGAGCAGCGCGGCGTCGAACGGCGCGACGTCCTCCGGGACCGTCCCGACGGCGGCGAGCACGCGGCCCCAGTTCGGGTCGTTGCCGAACACCGCGGCCTTGAACAGGTTCGACCGGGTGACCGCACGGGCGACCGCGACGGCGGCCTCCTCGCTGGTCGCGCCGGTCACCGTGACGGCGATGTCGTGCGAGGCGCCCTCGGCGTCGCCGACGAGCTGCCGGGCGAGGTCGGCGGACGCGGCCGCGACGGCGGTGGCGAACGCCTCGGGGTCCGGGGTCACGCCGCTCGCGCCGGACGCGAGCAGCAGGACGGTGTCGTTCGTCGACATGCAGCCGTCGGAGTCCACCCGGTCGAACGTGGTGCGCGTGGCCCCGCGCAGCGCGGCGTCGGCCTGCTCCGCGGTGACCACCGCGTCGGTGGTGAGGACCACGAGCATCGTGGCCAGCCCGGGGGCGAGCATGCCCGCGCCCTTGGCCATCCCGCCGACGGTCCAGCCGTCCCCGACCACCGCGGTGGTCTTCGCGACGGTGTCGGTGGTCATGATCGCGGTCGCCGCGTCCGGGCCGCCCTGGGCGGACAGCGCGCCCGCCGCCGCGTCGACCCCGCCGAGCAGCAGGTCCATCGGCAGCCGCTCGCCGATCAGGCCGGTCGAGCAGACGAGCACGTCCCCGGCCGAGGCGCCCAGCACCTCGGCGACGTGCTCCGCGGTGCGGTGCGCGTCGAGGAAGCCCTCGGGGCCGGTGCAGGCGTTGGCGCCCCCGGAGTTCAGCACGACGGCGGTGGCGACGCCGTCGGACACCGCCTGGCGCGACCAGACCACCGGCGCGGCGACCACGCGGTTCGAGGTGAACACCCCCGCGGCGACCTGCAGGGGGCCGTCGTTGACGACCAGCGCGACGTCCGGCTTCCCGGAGGCCTTGAGGCCCGCGGTCACGCCGGCGGCCCGGAATCCGGCCGGGGCGGTGACGCCCTGCGGCTCGATGTCGGTCACGGGGCGACTCCCTCGGTGGTCAGTCCGGTGCGCTCGGGCAGGCCGAGCGCGACGTTCAGCGACTGCACCGCGGCGCCCGCGGTGCCCTTGACCAGGTTGTCCAGGGCGCACAGCGCGACGACCCGGCCGGCGGCCTCGTCGACCGCCACCTGCACGAGGGCGGTGTTCGCGCCCGTGGTGGCGGCGGTCGTGGGCCACTCCCCCTCGGGCAGCAGCTCGACGAACGTCTCGCCGCCGTAGGCCGCCTCCCACGCGGCGCGCACCGACGCGGCGTCCGCGCCGGGGGCGAGCGGGGCCGTCACGGTGGCGAGGATGCCGCGGGACATCGGCACGAGCACCGGGGTGAACGACAGGCCGGTGCGCGCGGCGCCGGCGACACCCAGGTTCTGCGCGATCTCGGGGATGTGCCGGTGGGTGCCGCCGACCGCGTACGGCTGCGCGGAGCCGAGCGCCTCGGAGGCGAGCAGGTGCGGCTTGAGGGTGCGGCCGGCGCCGGTGTAGCCCACGGCCAGCACGGCGACGACGTCCGCGGGGTCGACGAGGCCGGCGGCGACGCCCGGCTGGAGCGCGAGCGTCACGGCGGTGACGTTGCACCCCGGGACGGCGATCCGGCGGGCCCGCGCCAGCGCGGCGCGCTGCGCCGACGGCGCGGACTCCCCCGCGTGCAGCAGCTCGGGCATGCCGTACGGCCAGGTCCCGGCGTGCTCGGTGCCGTAGAACCGTCGCCAGGCCTCGGGGTCGGTGAGCCGGTGGTCCGCGCCGAGGTCGACCACGAGCGCGTCGTCGCCCCGGTCCGCGAGCGCCGCGGCGATCTCCCCGCTGGCGCCGTGCGGCAGCGCGAGGACCACCACGTCGTGGCCGGCGAGCTCGTCGACGGACGTCGGGGTCAGGACCCGGTCCGCGAGCGCCCGCAGGTGCGGCTGGTGAGCGCCGAGGCGGGTGCCGGCGTTGGAATGCGCGGTGAGCGCGCCGATCTCGGCGTCGGGGTGCCCGAGCAGGAGGCGCAGGGTCTCGCCGCCGGCGTACCCGGAGGCGCCGGCGACCGCGACGGAGAAGGACATGTGCATGAGCATACATCCGGATGCACACCTATCCATGCAGGTGCGGGGTGCCGCGCGTCTAGGGTCGGGCGGGTGACGTCCGAGACCCCCGCTCCCGCCGTGCCCGACCCTGCCGCGCAGCCCGACTCCGCCGCCCGTGCCGTCCTGCACGACGGTCCCCCCGTCGCCGGGCCGGGGCGCGGCGCGGTGCTGGTGCTGCCCGGTGGCGGCTACCAGATGCGCGCGGCCGACGAGGCCGGCCCCGTCGCGGCGTTCCTCGCGTCCTCCGGGGTGCGGGCGCACTGGCTCGACTACCCCGTGGCGCCCGCCCGCTACCCGGCGGCGCTGCACGAGGTGCTGATCGCCCTGGCCGACCTGCGCGCCGGCCGCCGCGGGGGCGAGCCGGTCGACGGGCCGGTCGCGGTCCTCGGGTTCTCGGCGGGCGGGCACCTGGCCGGGACGGCCGCGACCGCCACCGACGCCGAGCTCGCGGACGCCGCGGCGCTGGCGGGGATCGACCCCGCGGAGGTGCGCCGGCCGGACGCCGCGGTGCTCTGCTACCCGGTCATCTCCCTGGTCGACCACCCGCACCTCGGGTCGCGGCTGAACCTGGTCGGGAGCCCCGACGACGCCCCGGCGCGGGCGCTGTCCGTGGAGAACCGCGTGGACGCGGCGACGCCCCCGACGTTCCTGTGGCACACCGCGGAGGACGCCGCGGTCGGCGTCGAGCACTCGCTCACCGCCATGCGGGCGCTGCGGCGGCACGGCGTCCCCGCGGAGCTGCACGTGTTCCCCCGCGGAGCGCACGGCCTGAACCTCGCGATCGGCCAGACCGCGGGCGAGTGGACGTTCGCGGCGGTGCGCTGGCTCGGCGAGCAGGGCATCGGCTCCGTCGTGCGCTGACGCCGCCCCGGGACGCTGGCCGGAATGCCCCGCCGGCCCGCGCCGTTGCAGGCCACATGCACGCAGTCCTCGCCACGGAGCCCGGTGGGCCCGACGTCCTCGCGCCCGACGAGATCCCCGACCCGTTCTTCGGGCCGCGCGACCTGCTCGTGCGGGTGAGCGCCGCCGGGGTCAACTTCATCGACGTCTACCACCGCAACGGCACCTACCCGATGCCGTTCCCGCACGTCCCCGGCTCGGAGGGCGCGGGCGTCGTCGAGGCCGTGGGCCGCGAGGTCCGGGACTTCGCGGTCGGCGACACCGTCGCGTGGGCGTCGGCCCCGTCGTCCTACGCGGAGCTCGTCGTGGTGCCGGAGGTGATCGCGCTGCCCGTGCCGGACGGCGTGGGCGACGAGGTGGCCGCCGCGCTGCCCCTGCAGGGCATGACCGCGCACTACCTCGTGACCTCGACGTTCCCGGTGCAGCACGGCCAGGACGTGCTGGTGCACGCGGGCGCCGGCGGCGTCGGCCTGCTGCTCACCCAGCTCGCCGTCGCCCGCGGCGCGCGCGTGATCACGACCGTCGGCTCCGCCGAGAAGGAGGCGCTGTCCCGCGCCGCCGGGGCCGCCGAGGTCATCCGGTACACCGAGCTCGGCGACCTCGGCACCGAGCTGCCGGAGATCGTGCGGGACCTCACGGGCGGTGCGGGCATGCACACGGTGTTCGACGGCGTCGGCCGCGACACCTTCGAGGCCTCGCTGGCGTCGCTGCGCCGCCGCGGCGGGCTCGCGCTGTTCGGCGCGTCGTCCGGCCCCGTGCCGCCGTTCGACCCCCAGCGGCTCAACGCCCTGGGCTCCCTGTTCCTCACCCGGCCCACCCTGGGCCACCACACCGCCACCCGGGAGGAGCTGACCTGGCGGGCCGGCGAGCTGTTCGACGCCGTCGCCGCCGGCACGCTCGACGTCCGGGTCGGCGCGACGTTCCCCCTCACCGAGGCCGCCGAGGCGCACCGCGCGCTCGAGGGCCGCGCCACCACCGGAAAGGTGCTCCTCACCGCATGACGAACACGACCGAGCTGACCGTCGAGATCTGGTCCGACATCGCCTGCCCCTGGTGCTACATCGGCAAGCGCCGGTTCGCCGCCGCGCTGGAGGCCTTCGAGCACCGCGAGCACGTCCGCGTGACGTGGCGGTCCTTCGAGCTGCAGCCCGACGCGGAGCCGTCCTCCGCGCACCCCGGGCTGACCGAGGCGACCATGCTCGCGGAGCGCAAGGGCATGCCCGTGGAGCAGGTCCGGCAGATGTTCGCGCAGGTGACGGCCGTGGCCGCCGAGGTCGGGCTGGCGTACGACTTCGACGCGGTCGTCCCGGCCAACACCTTCGACGCGCACCGGCTCGTGCACGTCGCGGGCGAGCTGGGCGGCGCCGGCGCGGCGGCGGACGTCGTCGAGCGGCTGATGAGCGCCCACTTCGAGCACGGCCGCGTCGTCGACGACCTCGACGTGCTGGTGGCCGTCGCCGGCGAGGCCGGGCTCGACACCGACGCCGTGCGCGCGGCGCTGGCGTCCGGTGCGGGGGCGGGCGCCGTCCGCGCCGACGAGGCCGAGGCTGCGGCCATCGGCGTACAGGGCGTCCCGTTCTTCGTCGCCGACCGGCGGCTGGCCGTCTCGGGCGCGCAGCCCGTCGAGGTGTTCGCCCGCCTGCTCGCCCAGGCGTGGCAGGACGCCCACCCGCGGGTGACCATCCCGACGCTGGCCGGCACCGCCGAGGGCGAGGCCTGCGGGCCCGACGGCTGCGCGATCTGAGCCGGCCGGCCCCTCGCACGACGAGGCCCCGCCCCCCGGGAGCGTCCCGGGGGGCGGGGCCTCGTCGTACCGGCCTCCGGCGGGTCAGCGCCGGACGGTCACCGTCACCGGGGCGCTCGTGCTGCCCGCGACCACGTCCGGCTTCGAGGGCACGAACGTCGCCGTGTACTGGTGCCCCCCGACCGGCGCCGTGCGCGGGACGGTGCCGAGCGCGAGGCCCAGGACCACCGGCGACCGGCCGATCACGCGGTCACCCTCGCGGAACTCGACCGTCCCGGACGGGAACCACGTGCCCTCGACCTGGACCCGCGCGACCAGCAGCGTGGGCAGCCAGCTCCCGTACGGCTGCGTCGACCGGCTGGCCGACAGCGTCGTCGTGGAGGGCGTGAGCACCGGGCCCTCCGGCTCCGCCACGGTGAGCGGCAGCGTCACCGTCGTGCCGCTCGGCGCGGCGACGAGGGTCAGGGTGTGCGCCCCGGCCGTCGTGCCCGCCGGGACGGTCACGGCCACCTGCGCCGCGCCGGCCGTGACCGCCGCGGAGCCGATCGACGTGCCGTCCAGCTGCACGTCGAGCGAGGTGTTCTGCGGGGCGCCGAGGCTGGTCAGGTCCAGCCCCGTCACGGGGAACGCGAGCTCCTCGCCCGCGGCGACCTCCTCGGGCAGGGCCGGGACGCCGACCGCCCGCTCGTCGAACTCGGGCGACAGGCCCGGGTTCGCCTCGAGGTACGCGATCCACGCGTCCCGGTCGATCAGCCCGGAGTCGGCGGTGCCGGAGCCCTCGGCGAACACCCGGAAGTTGTCGCCGCCCTGGGCCAGGAACGAGAACGTCCCGATCCGGTACTCCGCGGCCGGGTCGATCGGCGCGCCGTCGACCGTCACCGAGGTGATGCGGCTGCCCAGCGGCTGGGTCTCGTCGTAGGTGTACGAGACGTTGTCCGACAGACCGAGCTGCAGGTACGGCCGCGACGGGATGGTGCCGTCCGCGTTGGTCTGCCACTGCTGCTCGAGCATCGTGACGACCTGGTCGCCGGTGAGCGTCGTCGTCCAGAGGTTGTTCACGAACGGCAGGACCGCGTTGGCCTCGGCGTAGGTGATCGTGCCGTCGGGCGCGTACAGCAGCTCGGCCCGAAGGCCGCCGGGGTTGACGACGCCGATCTGCGCGCCGCCCCGCTCGTCGGACGCCAGGGTCTCCAGCAGCGCGTCGGCCACCAGGTTCCCCAGCGCGGACTCCTTCGAGCGGTCGTCACGCGTGGTGCCGACGTACGTGCCGCCGGGACCGGTGTAGCCGCCGCCCGAGTAGGCGGTGGTGATGTCGGCGGTGACCGAGCCCTTCGGCTGGTTGCCCACCACGGCGGCGGCCGCGATCGCCGCGTCCACGACGGACTTGACCTCCGCGACCCGCGGGTACTGCGCGACGAGCGCGGCCTGGAAGTCGGCCGGGGTCTGGCCGGCCGCGGGGGCGAGGCGCGCGACGTTCGAGCCCGCGAGCGCGGAGACGGCGTCGGTCGCCGGGTCGTAGGTCAGCGTGACCTTGCCGATGTTCTCGCCGTACGAGCCGGTCTGCACGATCGGCCGGGTCCACTCGCCCTCGGTGTCCGGTGCGGCGGGGCCGTACCAGGCGTACTGCTTGTGGGTGTGGCCGGTGAACACCACGTCCACGTCGGCCGAGGTGAGCGTCGCGATCTCCGAGAAGGCGCCGCCCGCGGCGATCTCCTCCTCCAGGGTCGCGCCGTCCGGCGTGCCGGCCCCCGCGCCCTCGTGGTACTCCGCGACGACGACGTCGGCCTCGCCGTTCGCCTCGTCGCCGTCGGAGAGCTGCGCGGCGACGCGGTTGACGGCGTCCACCGGGTCCCCGAAGTCGAGGTCCGCGATGCCGCCGGGGCTGACCAGGGACGGCGTCTCCTGCGTGACGGCGCCGACGACGCCGACCTGCACGCCGTCCACGTCGATCAGCGCGTACTCGTCGAGCGCCGGGTCCTGGGTGCCCTTCGCGTACACGTTGGCGCCCAGGTACGGGAACTCGGCGTTCGTGCCGCCCGCAATCACGCGGTCGACCAGGTCGGCGAACCCGCGGTCGAACTCGTGGTTGCCGACCGCGGACGCCCCCAGGTCGAGGGCGTTCAGCACGTCGATCGTCGGCTGGTCGTCGGCGACCGCGGAGGCGAACAGCGACGCCCCGATGTTGTCGCCGGCGGACAGGAACAGCGCGCCGCCGCCCGCCGCCTCCGCCTGGGCCCGCTGCTGCTCGACCGTGCCCGCGAACGCCACCGTGTTGGCGTCGATCCGGCCGTGGAAGTCGTTGATGTTCAGCAGCGTGAGGTCCACCGGGCCGTCCGGGGCGGTGTCGCCCGCGTCGAGCCCGACGAGCACCGGGTCGTGGTCGGAGGACCGGTACGGGTCCGGCGCGTAGAACAGCGTGCCGTGCGCGTTGTAGCGGCTGTACTCCAGCGCCACGGACTCGCCCGCGTTGATGTTCCAGACGTCCGCGCCCGTCGCCCGGTCCAGGGCCGCCGCGTTCAGCAGCACGTGGTCCAGCGAGCCCGACAGGCCGGAGAACGAGTACGAGTACTCCCCCGCGTCGAGCGCCGTCGTGGCGTCGGTGTAGCCCGCCTCGTACAGCACCTGCAGCGGGTCCTCCTGGGTGTAGGAGTTGAAGTCGCCGAGCAGCGCGACCGCCTCGGCGTCGCCCTGCACCGTGGGCACCCAGTCGCGCAGCGCCTGCGCCTGCCGGACGCGGGACTCGTTGGACGCGCCCTGGCCGTCGCCGGTGTCGGCGTCGCCCGCCCACGGGCCGGCCGAGCCCTTCGACTTCAGGTGGTTCACCACCACGAACAGCTCCTCGCCGCCGCCGACCGGGGCGAACGCCTGACCGATCGGCTCGCGCGCGTTGCCGAACGCCTGGTCGTCGCCGGACTGCGTGCCGAGCGCGCGGGCCTCGCCCACGGTCTCGACGGCCGCCGGGCGGTAGATCAGCGCGTTGGTGATGGTGTCCTGCTGGTCCGCCGCAGGCAGCTCGGCCGACGAGGGCACGTACGCCCACGTCCCCGCGCCCGCGGCGGCGTTCAGTGCCTCGACCAGGGTGGCGAGGGCCTCGTCGGGCACGCCGTCGACCCGGGCGGAGTTCTCGATCTCCATCAGGCCGACCACGTCCGCGTCCAGGGCGTTGATCGCGGCGACGATCTTGTCCTGCTGGCGCTGCAGGTCCTCGGGGTCCCACGCGCCGCGCTGGTCGCAGCCCTCGCGCACGGTGACGGGGTCGCCCGTGCGGTCCGGGTACGCGACGCAGGACGCCGTGTCCGCGCCGAGCGTCGTGAAGTAGTTGAGCACGTTGAACGACGCGACCGTCACGTCGCCGCCCAGGTCCTCCGGCGCCGCGGTGCGGTCGTCCTCGAAGGTCACCGGGACGGACGCGGGGTTCGCGGCGTCCAGCGGCAGCGTCGGGTTCAGCTTCCAGAGGTTGTTGCGGTAGTCCACGACCACGGGGGCGGTGAAGGTCGCCGCCGCGCCCACGCGCACCGGGTCCTCCAGCGACACGTACGGCGGGGTCAGGCCGGTGTTCGCGGCCGACAGGAAGTTGGTGCTGGCGCCGTCGTCGAGCACCACCGCGCGCGCGGCGTTCTCCGCCACGACCTGGTCGTACTCCGGGGTGCCGGGGCGCGCGACCTCGGTGGGCTGCAGGAGGGGCGTCGCCCCGGCGGCCAGGCCGACCTCGCCGTACTGGTTCGTGCTGTAGGTGTTGGTCACCGTCAGGTCGCCCGACGGCAGGTAGAGCATCGACTCCAGCGCCTCGCGGGCCGCGGCGTCCGCGGGCCAGGTGCCGGTGACCGGCTCGACGGCCGCGTCGCCGTCCAGGTGCACCAGGCCGGCGGTGCTCGCGACGGTGATCTCGGTCAGGCCCTGGTACTCCGAGACCGCGCCGGTCACCTGCACCAGGTCGCCGATCGCCACGGCGCCGGCCGTCGCCTGCGAGAAGACGAACACCGCGTCCGACGCCGTCCGCGCCGCCGGGTCGGTGCCGCCGCCGGTGCCCGGCGTCTGGATGACGTACCCGCGGTAGCCGCCCGTCGCGTAGACCGCGGTGACCACTCCCGTCGTCGTGACGGTCTGCCCGGCCAGCGGGGAGGCGTCGCCCGTCCCCTGGACCTGCGCGATCGTGTGCGTGTCCTCCGCCGCGACCGCGGGGGTCGCGGCGAGGGGTACCCCGACCAACGCCCCCACGGCGGCGAGGCTCGCCACCCACCTCGTGCGTGTGCGTACAGCGCTCACCGATGTTCTCCGATCCCCCGGGGCGATGCCCTCGTCAGCAGGCCGCATCACAGTCGTCACACAGCCGGTGACAACGTATGGGCGGTATGTCCGGATAGACAAGCACGAGGGAGGGACACGAAGGTTGCGATCGGGTGAACGCCGGGGCGCCGGGGGTGGTCCGGACGGGCGTCACGGCGGGGCACGGGCGCACGTCCGGTGGGGGCCGTCGTCGTACCGGTGCTACGCGCGCAGCGTCGCGCCGAACCGCCGCTGCGCCTCCGCGACGACCGCCTCGCGCACCGCCGCGGTCTCGTCCGCCGTCAGCGTGCGGTCCGCCGCGCGCAGCCGGAGGGCGAACGCGAGCGACCGGTGCCCGGCGCCCACCTGCTCGCCGGCGTACACGTCGAACAGCCGCGCGCTCTCGAGCACGTCGCCCGCCGAGCTCGCGGCCGCGCCGTCGCGCACCGCCGCCAGCACGTCCGCCACCGGCACGGAGTCCGGCACGACGAGCGCCACGTCCTCCTTGGCCACCGGGAAGGTCGACACCTCGTGGGCGACGACCTCACCGCGCGGCGCGGCGGTGAGCAGCACGTCGAGGTCCACCTCGAACGCGCACGCCCGGGCGGGCAGGCCGAGCGCCGTCACGACCTTCGGGTGCAGCTCGCCGGCGTGGCCCACGAGCGCCCCGTCGACCGTGCGGAACCGCGCGCAGCGGCCGGGGTGCCAGGGCGCCCGGTCGGTGTCGGCCTCGACCAGCAGCTCGACGCCCAGGGTCTCGCCGAGCAGCCGGACCGCGTCGATCGCGTCGGCGTGGTCGGCCGCACGCCCGGCGCCCCACCAGCCGGCGGGCTCCCGCAGGCCGGTCAGCACGCCGGCGACGTGCCGGGGCTGGGCGGGAACGGCCGCGCGGATCGCGTCGAGCACGTCGTCCGAGGGACGCGCGGCCACCGGCGGGACCGGGGCCGAGGCCGTGCCCGCACGCGGCAGGGTCACCGCGCCGACCTCGAACACGGCGAGGTCCGTGGTCCCGCGCGCGACGTTCCGCCGCGCCGTGTCGAGCAGCGTCACGAGCAGCGACGAGCGCAGGTACGGCTGCTCCTCCGACAGCGGGTTCGCGAGCCGCAGCATCGACCGGCGCTCGTCGTCCTGGGGCAGCGACAGCGCGTCGAGCTGCGCGGTCCCGACGAACGGGTAGGACAGCGTCTCGACCCAGCCCGTGTCCGCCAGCACGTCGGCGACGCGGCGGCGGCGGCGCTGCGCGGTCGTCAGCCCGAGCCCGACCGGCGAGCGCGGCACGACCGACGGGATGACGTCGTACCCGTGCAGGCGCGCGACCTCCTCGACCAGGTCCACCGGCTCGGTCAGGTCGGGACGCCACGTCGGCACCGTCACCGGCACCACGGCGTCCGCCCCGGCACCGACGACCTCGCCGACCGTGCAGCCGATCGCCCGCAGGTACCCGGTGACCGCCGCGACGTCCAGGTCCAGGCCGATCAGCCGGCCGGGCAGGGCCACGGGCAGGGTCAGCACCGGCGGCGGGGTCGTGCGGTCGACGTCCGTGAGCACCGGGTCGGGCGTGCCGCCGCCGTGCTCGGCGAGCAGCTCGACGACCCGGGCCACCGCCGCGCGCGGCAGCTGCGGGTCGACACCCCGCTCGAACCGCTTGCTCGCCTCGCTCGGCAGCTTGTGCCGCCGGGCGGTGCGCGCGATCGTCACCGGGTCGAAGTGCGCGGCCTCGATCAGCAGGTCGGTGGTGGACGCGGACACCTCGGTGTCCGCACCGCCCATCACGCCGGCCAGCCCGAGCACGCGCCCGGCGTCCGGCCCGTCGGTGATGAGCAGGTCCTCGGCGTCCAGCGCCCGGTCGACCCCGTCGAGCGTCGTCAGCCGCTCCCCCGCGCGCGCCCGGCGGACCACGATCGGCTCCGCCAGGGTGGCCAGGTCGTAGGCGTGCAGCGGCTGCCCGAGGTCGAGCATCACGTAGTTCGTGACGTCGACGGCCAGCGAGATCGGGCGCATGCCCGCCTGCGTCAGGCGCTGCTGCATCCACGACGGCGACGGCGCGCTCGCGTCGACGCCCCGCACGACCTGCGCGACGAACCGGTCCGCGCCCGGGACGCCGTGCACGGGCGCCTCGTCGCGCAGCTCCACCGCGAAGCCGCCCGTCGTCGCGACGCCGTCCGCACCGGCCGCGCCGACCAGCCCGCGGTCGGTGAACACCGCACCGGTCGCGTGCGAGTACTCACGGGCGACGCCCCGCATCGCGAAGCAGTAGCCGCGGTCCGGGGTCACGTTGATCTCCAGGACCTCCTCGCCGAGCCCCAGCAGGGCGCGGGCGTCGGTCCCCGGGGCGGCCTCGATGCCGAGCTCCGACAGCACGATGATGCCGTCGTGGTCCTCGCCCAGGCCCAGCTCGCGGGACGAGCAGATCATGCCGTCCGAGACGTGGCCGTAGGTCTTGCGGGACGCGATCGCGAACGGGCCGGGCAGCACCGTGCCGGGCAGCGCCACGACGACGTGGTCGCCCACGTCGAAGTTGTGCGCGCCGCACACGATGCCCCGCGGGGTGCGCGAGCCGTCCTCGGCCGTGCCGTTGTGGTCACCCACGTCGACCTGGCACCAGTTGATCGTCTTGCCGTTCTTCTGCGGCTCCGGCACGCGCTCGACGACGCGCCCGACCACGAGCGGGCCCGAGACGGCGGCCGGGTGCACGGCCTCCTCCTCCAGGCCCACGCGGACCAGGTCGGCGGCGAGCTGCTCGGCCGTGATGTCGTCAGGGAGCTCGACGTGCTCGGCGAGCCACGTCAGGGGGATGCGAGGCATCAGATCACCGCCCGGAACTGGGTGGAGAAGCGCACGTCGCCCTCCACCATGTCGTGCATGTCCGCGATCTCGTGACGCAGCATGAGCGTGCGCTCGATGCCCATCCCGAACGCGAAGCCGGAGTACACCTCGGGGTCGACGCCCGCCGCGCGCAGGACGTTGGGGTTGACCATCCCGCAGCCGCCCCACTCGATCCAGCCGGGGCCGCCCTTCTTCTGCGGGAACCACAGGTCCATCTCGGCGCTGGGCTCCGTGAACGGGAAGAACGACGGGCGCAGCCGCGTCCGCGCGTCCGGGCCGAACATCGCCTTCGCGAAGTGGTCCAGGGTGCCCTTGAGGTGCGCCATCGTCAGGCCCTTGTCGACCGCGATGCCCTCGACCTGGTGGAACACCGGGGTGTGCGTCGCGTCGAGCTCGTCGGTGCGGAACACCCGGCCCGGGCACGCGACGTACAGCGGCAGGTCCCGCTCGAGCAGGCTGCGCGCCTGCACCGGCGAGGTGTGCGTGCGCAGCACCAGGTGCGGGTCCGGCTCGCCGTCCGGCGCGGCGACGTAGAACGTGTCCTGCATCTGCCGGGCGGGGTGGTCGGGGCCGAAGTTCAGGGCGTCGAAGTTGAACCACTCGGCCTCGACCTCGGGGCCCTCGGCGATCTCCCAGCCCATGGCGACGAACACGTCGGCGACGCGCTGCTGCAGCAGCTCCAGGGGGTGGCGGGCGCCGCGGGCCCGGCGGTCGGACGGCAGCGTGACGTCGACCGACTCCTCCGCGAGCACGCGGGCGTCGCGCTCGGCGGCGAGCTCGGCCTCCCGGGCGGCGATCGCGGCGTTGACCCGGCCGCGCGCCTGGCCCACGGTCTTCCCGGCGACGGCCTTGTCGGCCGGGGCCAGGCCGCCGATGGCACGGTTCGCGAGGGCCAGGGGGCTCCGCTCGCCGGTGTGCGCGAGGCGGGCGGCCTTCAGCTCGTCGAGGTCGCGCGCGGCGGCGAGCGCCGCCAGCGCGTCGGACACGGCGTGCTCGACGGCGTCGGCGTCGAGCGGGGACAGGGGTGTGTCGGGCGTGGACATCCAGACCTTCTCTGCTGGCACAGCGGGAGCGGCGGCGCGACGGTCGCAGCGGGGGTGCACCCCGCGCGAACGCACCGGCCAACGGGCGAGTCTAGTGGCGCCCGCTCCGGGGCCCGGGAACCGTCCGCGGCGGAGCCGGACGGGACCTGTGCTGCGCGTCAGCGGGAGCCGACGACGGACCCGGGAACGGGCCCGGGAAATCGGCGGCTCGACCGCGAGGGCGTGTCAGTCACGCGTGCCATGCTGCCACAGGGGCCCGGGCCGCGGGCCACCCTTTCCCGGCGGACGACGAGGAGAGACCATGGCCGCCGCACCAACGGGTCCGGACGACGGCGCCGCGCAGCTCGTCGACGCCGACCTGCGCGGCGCCCGGTTCGTGCGGGCGGACCTGTCGGGGGCGGTCATGCGCGGTGTCGAGCTGGACGGCGCCGACCTGGACGCCCCGTGGCTGCTCGACGGCGGCTCCCTGCTCGTCAACGGGGTGGACGTGGTGCCGTTCGTCCGGGCCGAGCTGGACCGGCGGTTCCCGGGCCGCTCCGCCCGGCGCGCCGACGACCCCGACGGCCTGCGTGCCGCGTGGGCGGCCGTCGAGCGCACCTGGGAGGCCACGCTCGAGCGCGTCGCCGCGATGCCGGCCGGCACGGTCGACGTGTCCGTGGCGGGCGAGTGGTCGTTCGCCGAGACCCTGCGTCACCTGGTGATGGCGACCGACACGTGGCTGCGAGGCGCGGTCCTCGGGGTGGATCAGCCGTACCACCCGTACGGCCTCCCGAACGCCGAGTACGCGACGGACGGCTACGACGCGTCGGTGTTCACCACGCGGGCCCCGACGTACGCCGAGGTGCTCGAGGTGCGCGCCGGCCGGGTCGCGATGGTGCGGGACCTGCTCGCCGACGCGACGCCCGAGCTGCTCGCGGAGACCCGCGCGAACCCCTGGGCCCCGGGGCAGCCGGAGACCGTGCTGTCGTGCCTGCACGTGGTCCTCGAGGAGGAGTGGGAGCACCACCGCTACGCGGTCCGCGACCTCGACGTGATCGCCGGGCGGCCCGCGGCCGGCTGAGCGGCGGCGCGCCGGGTCAGGCCGCGCCCTCGGCCCCGAGGGGCCACGCCGCGAGGGTCCGGTACAGGGGCCCGCCCGCGCGCCCCTCGCCCGGACGCGACTCGGCGAGCACCAGCTCCGTGACCGGCCACCGCGGCCCCCGGTACACCGCCAGCGCGTGCACGAGAAGGTCGCCCGGGTCGGGCACCGCCAGGTCCCGGCGCCGGCGGCCCCCGCGGGGCTGCGCGACCCGGCCGAGCGTGAGGTGCGGGCGGGACCGCACGCGGTCGTCCTGCCGGGCACCGATGGCCTCCCCGGCGACCCGGCAGCCGTCGACCAGCGCGTGGACGGCCTCCACCTCCCCGCCGACGCCCGCCCAGAGGGTCCGGTGCGCGAACACCCCGGCGCCCGTCAGGGCCAGGTCGAACGGGTGCCCGCCGGCCGCCACGTCGGCGAGCTCCTCGGCCAGCAGGTCCACCCGGCCCTCGCCGAGGTCGCCGAAGAACGCGAGCGTGACGTGCCAGTTCTCCGCCGCCGTCCACCGGACCCCGTCCGGGCCGGAGCGCCCCGGTGCCGCCTCGGGGTCGACGCCGATCGCCGTCGTCAGCGCCCCGGCGAGGTGCTGCCGGACCTCCGGTGTGGGCCACAGGCCCGCGAAGACGCGCACCGCACCAGCATGCCCGACCCGGGGTGACCGGGCGCGGGGCGCGCGCTCCCGACCGTCAGCGGTGCGCGCGCGACGAGGCGTACAGGCAGACGGCCGCCGCCGTGCCGAGGTTCAGGGACTCCGCCCGCCCCCGCAGCGGCACCCGGACGACGGCGTCGGCGCGGTCGCGGTCCTCGGACGGGAGACCCCACGCCTCGTTGCCGAACAGCCAGGCGGTCGGGGCGCGCAGGTCGGCCGCGGCACCCGTCCCGGCGTCCCGGGCGGCGGCGTCCTGCAGGTCGTCCAGGTCGAGGTCCCCGGAGCCGTCCGCCGCGAGCACGGCCAGCCCGGCGGCGCGCAGGGCGACCACCGCGTCCGCGACCGGGACCCCGGACACCACCGGCAGGTGGAACAGCGAGCCGGCCGTGGACCGGACGACCTTCGGGTTCGTCGCCTCGACGCTCTCCCCGGCGATGACCACGGCGTCCGCACCGGCCGCGTCCGCGACGCGGATCACCGTCCCGGCGTTCCCGGGGTCCCGCACGCGCGCCAGCACGGCGACGAGCGACGGCCGGGTGGCGAGCACGGCGTCGAGGGCGCCGGCGTCCAGCGGGCCGACGAGGCCGGTGTCGTCCGGGCGGCGCTCCCCCGGTGCGGCGTCCGCGACCGCGAGGACACCCTGCGCGTCGGGCGACATCGCGGTCAGCACCTCGTCGGTGCCGAGGTGCAGGTGCAGCCGGGCCGCCGCCGCGTCCTCGACGATCTCCGCGTACCGGTCGGCGGCCTCCTGCGTCAGGTACACGTCGACGACGAGGTGCGGCGCCCAGCGCACGACCTCCCGCACCGCCTGCGGCCCCTCCACCAGGTACCGGCCCGCGCGCCGGCGGCCCGCACGCGCCGCGAGGGCACGGACGGCCTTCACGCGGTCGGCGTGCGGGTTCGCGAGCAGGGGGGCGAGCGGCGGGCGAGCGGCCCCGGGGCCGGCGTGCGAGGTGCTGGACACGGGACCATCCTCCCGCACCGGTCCGACCGGCCGGCGCCCGCGCCGTCCCCGGCCGGCCGATCCCGGCACCGCCCGTCCCGGCACCCGTGCGGCAGGCCGCCCCGGCACGCCGCTCCGGCGGTCGCCCCGCAACCGCCCCCGCACAAGGACTGCGCCCCTCCGCGGGGACTGCGCCCCTTGCAGCGGGCGCAGTCTCCGCTACCGGGCGCAGTCCCCACCCCGAGGCGCACTCGCCTCCGGGCTCAGCCCCCCGGCCGGGGAGGGGCAGACCCGCGCCCGGGGCTCTCCGGACGCGCGAGACCCCCGCGTGCCCGGGGGCTCGCGGGGGTCTCGAGGATGCGTGGCGCCGGCGGACCGGCGCTGCGCGGGTGCTGCGGTGCGTCAGGCCGCGGCGCGCGGCGCGTTGACGTCGGCCGGCAGCGCGTTCTTGGCGACCTGGACCAGCGCGTTGAACGCCGGCGCGTCGTTGACGGCCATGTCGGCCAGCACGCGACGGTCGACCTCCACACCCGCGAGCTTAAGGCCCTGGATGAGGCGGTTGTAGGTCATGCCCTGCTCGCGCGCCGCCGCGTTGATCCGCTGGATCCACAGCTTGCGGAAGTCGCCCTTGCGCGCCTTGCGGTCGCGGTAGGCGTACACGAGGGAGTGGGTGACCTGCTCCTTGGCCTTGCGGTACAGGCGCGAGCGCTGCCCGCGGTAGCCGCTGGCGCGCTCGAGGGTTGCCCGGCGCTTCTTCTGGGCGTTGACCGCCCGCTTCACGCGTGCCACGTGATGCTCCTTGCTTCGTTATCAGGTCGGCGTGGGGCCGCGGCGCTCGCGCGCCGACGGGTCACTTGCCGAGCAGCTTCTTGATCTTGGGGGCGTCGGCGGGCGACATGACCTGGTCGGCCGCGAGGCGGCGCGTGCGACGGCTGGACTTGTGCTCCAGCAGGTGGCGGGCGTTGGCCTGCTCGCGCATGATCTTGCCGGTTCCGGTGATCCGGAAGCGCTTCTTCGCACCGGAGTGCGTCTTGTTCTTCGGCATGGCTGCCGTGTCTCCTTGTCGTCGCATCGCGCCGAGGGGCGCGACTCGTCCGTCCGGTCCCGGCGGGGTCCGGGCGATGGTGGTGCTGGTCAGGCGTTCTGCGACCCGCCGGACGACTGGCCCCGGGGGGCCGGTCGCGCCGAGGGGCGCGGGCTGGGTGCCGGCCGCGGCGCGGGCCGCGGGGTGGGCGTCGCCGTCGTCCCGGCCGCGGGGCTGGGGGTCGGGCGTGCGGCGGGCGTCGCGGGCCGGGTGGCCGGCTTCGGCGCCGTGGCGGGCTTCGGGGCGGCGGCCGGGCGGGCGCGGCAGCCGGCCTCGGGGCCGTGCGGGCTTCGGCGCCGCAGCCGGACGCGGCGCAGCAGCGGGCGCGGGCGCGGCGGCAGGGGCCGGAGCAGCGGGCTCGGCCTCCGGCCCGGCGCGGCGGCCGGCTCGGGAGCCGGGGCAGCGGCGGGTGCCGGGCAGCGGCCGGCGCAGCGGCGGGGGCCGCGGTCTGCGGCGCCTCGTCCTGCACGGCCTCGTCCTCGGCGGCCTGCGGCAGCGGCTCGCGCTGGGCGCGGGCCTTGCGCTGCTCGATCTTCTGCTCGGCCTTCTTCTTCACCGGGCCGAGCACCATGATCATGTTGCGGCCGTCCTGCTTCGGCATGCTCTCGATGAAGCCGAGCTCGGCGACGTCGGCCGCCAGCCGCTGCAGCAGGCGCACGCCCATCTCGGGGCGCGACTGCTCACGGCCACGGAACATGATCATGACCTTGACCTTGTCGCCCGCGGCGAGGAACCGCTCGACGTGGCCCTTCTTGGTGCCGTAGTCGTGCGGGTCGATCTTGAGCCGGAACCGGATCTCCTTGAGAACCGTGTTGCTCTGGTTGCGCCGGGCCTCGCGGGCCTTCATGTCTGCTTCGTACTTGAACTTGCCGTAGTCCATGATCTTGCAGACGGGCGGACGGGCGTCCGGGGCGACCTCGACCAGGTCGAGGTCGGCGTCCTGGGCCAGGCGCAGTGCGTCCTCCACGCGGACGATGCCGACCTGCTCGCCGTTCGGGCCGACCAGGCGGACCTCGGCGACGCGGATCCGATCGTTGATGCGGGGCTCGCTGATGTGGTGCTCCTCGAAGTCGTCGTGACGACCGCCAGGAACGAGGACGGCCCCCGGACCTGGGCACAGGCGGGGGCCGATCGGATCCACGGCGCGCCACGCGAGGCGGTACGCCGTCGGGCCGGGCTCCCCGCGAGGGGCGCACGGCCTGGACCGGGACCTGGACCCTGTCGCCGGCGAACCGGTCGGGCGGGACTCAGGTGGGATCAGCTCCACTTGTGCACCTGGATCGTCCGGCGTCCCGCGAGTGCGAGGACGCAGTCCGACCCAGGCCAGTCGCAGACAACTGTACCAGAGCCCGCGCCCCGGCCGGGTCGGGAGCCGACCGCGCCCGCGGGCCGACGTGACACGCCGTCAGATACCTCCTTGAACCATTCCAGAAAGCGTGCCAAGGTGGTGCTCGTGACACTCGACCAGCACGCACCGGGGACGCCGCCGGCGCCGCCAGCGCCTGCGTCGCCCGCCGACGTCCTCCGGGAGCGCGGGCTCCGCGTGACGGCGCCCCGCCTCGCGGTCCTCGAGGCCGTGGAGGCGCTGCCGCACGCTGACGCGGACGCCGTCCTCCGGCACGCCCGCACCGCCCTGCCGACGGTCTCCGTCCAGGCGGTGTACGACGTGCTGCACGCCCTCACCGACGCCCGGATCCTGCGTCGCATCGAGCCCGCCGGGCACCCCGCCCGGTACGAGCGGCGCGTCGGCGACAACCACCACCACATCGTCTGCCGGCAGTGCGGGGCGGTCGGCGACGTCGACTGCGCCGTCGGCGAGGCGCCCTGCCTCACACCCAGCTCCACCTCGGGCTTCACGGTCGAGACCGCCGAGGTCACGTTCTGGGGCCTGTGCCCCGACTGCCGCGCGGCGGGCTGACCCCGCACCGGCGCAGCACCACCGATCACCACTGACCACCGGTCGGGCGACCCCGCCCCACCGGTCCCCGGCACGCCCTCGCACGGCGTGCCGCCGACCCGGAAGGACACGTGTGACCCAGGTCCACCCCACCACCAGCAACTCCGGCGCCCCGGTCGCCTCCGACGCGCACTCGCTGTCGGTCGGCGCCGACGGCCCGATCGTCCTGCACGACCACTACCTGGTGGAGAAGCTCGCGCAGTTCAACCGCGAGCGCGTGCCCGAGCGCGTCGTGCACGCCAAGGGCGGCGGAGCCTTCGGCACCTTCACGACCACGGGCGACGTCAGCCGGTACACCCGCGCGGCCCTGTTCCAGCCGGGTGTCGCCACGGAGATGCTCGCGCGGTTCTCGTCCGTGGCCGGCGAGCACGGCTCCCCCGACACGTGGCGGGACCCCCGCGGCTTCGCGCTGAAGTTCTACACGTCCGAGGGCAACTACGACCTGGTCGGCAACAACACCCCGGTGTTCTTCCTGCGCGACGGCATCAAGTTCCCCGACTTCATCCGCTCGCAGAAGCGCCTGCCCGGCTCCAACCTGCGCGACAACGACATGCAGTGGGACTTCTGGACCCTGTCCCCCGAGTCGGCGCACCAGGTCACCTGGCTGATGGGCGACCGCGGCCTGCCGCGGTCGTGGCGGACCATGGACGGCTTCGGCTCGCACACCTACCAGTGGATCAACGCGGCCGGCGAGCGGTTCTGGGTGAAGTACCACTTCACGACGCAGCAGGGCATCGACAACCTGACGGCGGACGAGGCGGCGCAGCTGGCCGGGTCGGACGCGGACCACCACATCCGCGACCTGTTCGAGCACATCGCCGACGGGGACTTCCCGCGCTGGACGCTGTCGGTCCAGGTCATGCCGTACGAGGACGCGAAGACCTACCGGTTCAACCCGTTCGACCTGACGAAGGTGTGGCCGCACGCGGACTACCCGCTCATCGAGGTCGGCGTGATGGAGCTGAACCGCAACCCGGAGAACTACTTCGCGCAGATCGAGCAGGCGACGTTCGCGCCGAGCAACTTCGTCCCGGGCATCGCGACCAGCCCCGACAAGATGCTGCTCGCGCGGATCTTCTCCTACGCGGACGCCCACCGGTACCGCGTCGGCACGAACCACCAGCAGCTGCCGGTGAACGCGCCGCGGTCCGAGGTGCACTCGTACTCCAAGGACGGCGCCGCGCGGTACTCGTTCAACGCGCCCGACGTCCCGGTCTACGCGCCGAACTCCATCGGCGGCCCGGCGGCGGACCCGGCCCGCGCGGCCGAGTCCGGCGGCTGGGAGTCGGACGGCGAGATGGTGCGCTCCGCCGCGACCCTGCACCCGGAGGACGACGACTGGGGCCAGGCCGGCACGCTGTACCGCGAGGTGTTCGACGACGCGGCCCGCGCCCGGTTCCTCGAGACGATCACCGGCCACGTGGGCGGCGTGAAGAGCGACGTCATCCGCGCCCGCGCCGTCCAGTACTGGACGAACGTGGACGCCGGCCTCGGCGCCGCGCTCGCCGCCGCGCTGGCCGGCACCGCCCCGCAGGAGACCGGCGAGCCCGCGACCGCGAGCACCCCGGTCGCCTGACCCGGGCGACAGCGCCCTGCAGCACGACGCCCGCCGTCCGGGAGCAGTCCCGGGCGGCGGGCGTCGTCGTGCCGCGGTCGCCGCTCCGGCGATGAGAGGATCGCCCGCATGAGCGAGACCCCCGACCCCTCGACCGCCACCCGCGACATCGCCGACGTCGCCGCGGTCGAGGTCATCACGACCGCCGCCGTGCACCTGATGAGCGCCGCCGCCGTCAAGTGCGGCCTGTCCCCCGACACCGACGACACCGCGGGCAGCGACTACCTGGACCTCGACGAGGCCCGGAAGCTGATCACCGCCCTGGCCGCGCTGGTCACCGCCTCGGCCCCCGACATCGGCAACCAGCACGCCCGCTCCCTGCGCGACGGCCTGCGGTCGCTGCAGCTCGCGTTCCGCGAGGCGAGCCCGTTCCCGGACGCCCCCGGCGAGGGCCCCGGCGAGAAGTTCACGGGCTACGTGTCCTGACCCGCGTCGCGGGCGGCCCGCCCCCGCGCGGTCCCGGCGGGGTGCGTCAGCCGGCGGTCGGCGCGTCCTGCGGGAGCGGGCGGGCCGGCACGTCGTCCGCACCCGCGGGTGCCGGCGTCGGGACGACGCCCTCCGGCGCGGTCCCGGCACGCTCGACCGCCGGCGCGGCCGCGACGCCCCCGGAGCGGCGACGCACCGCCGCCAGCACCACGAGCCCCAGCACCGACAGCACGAGCCCGACACCGCCCGCCGCCGCGAACCCGGACCACGGGCCGAACGAGTCGATCACCGCGCCGACGACCGGCGCACCGAGGGCCGCCCCCACCGTGTTGGCGGTCCCGCTCCAGCCCATGACCTCGCCGCGCCGGTGCTCGGGGACCATGCGGACGAGCGACGCGTTGATCGCCGACAGCGCCGCGGCGCACGGGAGGCCCGCGATCACGACGGCGACCGCCAGCTGGGCCTGCGTCTGGGCGAGCGCCGCCGGGAGCGTGGCCGCGCCGAGCAGGGCCACCAGCGCCAGCGGGTGCAGCTCGCGCTTCTGGGCGCCGTAGACCAGCCCGCCGACGACCGACCCGACGCACCACAGCGCGATCATCCAGCCGACCGCGGGCTCCTGCCCCCAGCCCTCGAGCGCCGCGACGATGCCGACGTCCGTGCCGTTGAGGATCAGGGCGGCGGCGGACGCGGCGGCCAGGACGACGAGCAGGCCCGGGGTGAGCAGGCGGCCGGGGCGACCGGCGGGCGCGGGCCCCGCACCGGTCTGGGCGGACCGCGTCGGCGGGTTGAACCACATGAGCAGCAGCCCGGCGCCCACCGTGGCGACGCCGACGAGCGTCAGCGCGGCGGTCGTGGACACCTGGGTCGCGACGAGCACCCCGACGGTCGGCGCCAGCATGAAGGTCATCTCGGTGCCCACCGAGTCGAGCGCGTAGGCGGTGCGCTGCTGCTCCGGCGGCACCAGCACCGCGAGCGACTGCCGCACCACGGAGAACACCGGCACCAGGAACACCCCCGCGACGACGGCCGCGACCAGCAGCGCCTCGTACCCGAGCCGCGGCGCGATCAGCCACACCGCCGACTCGATGACCACCGAGGGCAGCAGCGCCCGGCGCAGCCCGAGCCGGTCCACCCGGCGGCCGCGCCACGGGGACCCGATCGCCACGCCGACGGTCATCGCCGCGGCGACCAGGCCGGCGCGGGCGTACCCGAGGCCGAGCGGGCCCACCACGTGCAGGGTGAGCACCACCCCGGTCATCGCGTGCGGGACGCGGGCGACGAAGGCGACGAGGACCAGGGGCAGGACACCGGGCAGGCGCAGCAGGCGGGCGTAGGGGGCGAGGGACACCCGAGGATTCTGTCCTGCCCGGCCCGCCCCCGACGACCGGAATGCGCCGGGCGCGCCGTCCGGCCCGCGGTGATCTTGGGCACGTCCTCGGCGGGCGACCGTATGGTGGTGCCGTGACGTCTGCCACCGGGCCGCTCGACCCGACCGGCCCGCCGCGGCCGACCGGGTCCTCGTCGTGGCCGGGCCCCGGCACCGCCCCCGGCCCCACCGCGGTGCACCCCGACGACGCCGACGGCGTCCGTCCCGCCGAGCCCGCGCGCCCCCCGCACGACCACGCGCACGTCGCACCCGCGCCGCCGCGTCGCCGCCGGCCCTGGGCCGTGGTGGTCCTGTCGGTCCTGCTGGTGCTCGTCACCGCGCTGTCCGCGTACCTGTGGGTCCGCACGGTCCGGTACGAGGAGTACGCGCAGGACGTCGAGGACCAGGCGCGGACCATCGGGACCGAGCTCGCGACGCTGCGCACCGAGCACGAGGGCACGGTCGGGGAGCTCGCCGCCGTGAACGACCAGCTCGCGACGGCCCAGACCCGGATCACCGAGCTCGCCGACGAGAAGGCCCAGGTCGGCGACGACCGGGAGGTCCAGCGGCAGCTCGTCGACTACCAGCAGCGGGTCTCCCAGGCGGCGGCCAACGTCGCCTCCGCGCTGTCGACGTGCATCGAGGCGCAGAACCAGCTGATCACCTACCTCGAGGACGCGGCGGCCTACGACCCGGCGGACCTCGCGCGGTTCAAGGGCGACGTGCAGGGCGTCTGCGCCGTCGCCACCGAGGCGAACACCGAGCTCCAGCGCCAGCTCGCGGCCGGGGCCACCGGGTGAGCCGCACCGCCCGCACCACCCGCACGGGCGGCGTGGTCGTCGTGCTGCTCCTGGCGGGCTGCGGCGTCCTGCCCCCGATGCCGGGCCCCGCGCCGACCGACCTCGTGCCGTCGAGCGTCCCCGTCGCCACCCCGTCGTCCTCCGGCAACCTGTCCCCCGACGGCTTCGACGCGGCGCAGCGGATGGCCGTGCGGATCCGGAACGTCGGCTGCAACTCCCTGTCGACGGGGTCGGGCTTCGCGATCGACGAGTCGACCCTCATCACGAACCGGCACGTCGTGGCGGACTCGGCGGACCTGCAGCTGTCGACGTACGACGGCCGGGACGTCGCGGTCACGGCGTCGTCCACCGCGGCGCTCGCCGACCTCGCCGTGGTGCGCACCGCCGACCCGCTGCCGACCGCGCCGGGCCTCGCGGACGCCGACCCCGACCCGGGCGACGAGGTCACGGTCGTCGGCTACCCGGAGGGCGGCGCCCTGACCGTGACGAGCGGGCAGGTCATCGGTGCGACCACCGACCCGCTGAACGAGAACCTCGGCCAGGTCCTCGTGACCAACGCCGAGGTCGAGCCCGGCAGCTCCGGCTCCGCGGTCCTCGACTCCGAGGGACGGGTGGTGGGCGTCGTGTACGCGAAGAACTCGACCGGCCAGAGCTTCGTCGTCCCCGTCAGCACCCTGCGCCAGCTGCTGGCGGACGAGGCCTCGTTCACGGCCACCACCTCCTGCGAGGGCTGAGCCCGGGACCCGGAGCCGCCGGCGCGCGGCCCCTGGTGCGGCCGGGGGCGTCGTGCCACGGTGGAGGGACGCACCTGCGCATCGGAGGACCACCATGCCGGACGACTCCCGCCTCGACCTGTCCGCCCTGACCCGAGCCGCGGACGACCTGCTGTCCGTGCGCCGCGTCTTCGGGGAGCCGTACGCGCACGAGGGCACCCTGGTGGTGCCGGTGGCGAAGGTGATGGGCGGGCACGCCGCCGCCGACGCGCACGGCGACGCGCGGCTCGGGCTGCGCCGCGGCGCCCGCGGCGGCCCGACGGCTCCCGGGGTCGCGGTCGCATCACCGGCGCCCGGGGCGGAGGGCCCGGCGGACGACCTGCCGGCGCAGGCGGGCGACGGCG
The DNA here is from genome assembly GCF_949769265.1 of Cellulomonas endometrii. Lineage (NCBI taxonomy): Bacteria > Bacillati > Actinomycetota > Actinomycetes > Micrococcales > Cellulomonadaceae > Cellulomonas > Cellulomonas endometrii. The sequence continues at coordinate 121,417 of NZ_CATKPC010000004.1, forward strand.
GCTCCGGCGCACCGGCGGGGTCACCCGAGGTCGCCGCGCGCGGGCTGTGGCACGGCCGGCCGGGCCACGGGCTCGGCGGCGCGCGCCCCTCCGGACGGGGCGGCGCGCAGGCGGACGCCGGCGCGTTCGCGGCCCGCGTGAAGCCGCTCGGGGTCTACGTCATCGCCGCGGACGGCGTGCGCTGGCAGCCCGCGCTCGACCTGAACCGGGTGATCCTCGGCGGGCAGGTCGTCGGAGCGGTGGCGGTGCTCGCGCTGTCGTGGGCGCTGCGTCGCCGGCGCCGGTGAGGCGGCCCGCCCGACCGCCTCAGCGCAGCCGGACCTCGAGCGAGTCCACGCGCTGCGCGACCGCCTCCTGAGCGGCGAGCGCCTCCCCCACGCGCGCCAGCACCGCGTCGAGCGCCGTGCGGTCCAGGCCCGGCACGAGGGTCAGCACGACGGCGACCTCCGCGCGGTTCCCGGGCACCGCGTCGACGTCGACCACGGGCGACGCCGGGGCTGCGGGACGCCGGAACAGCGAGCGCCGCGACGCCTCCGCGGTTACCGGCCCGACCGCGGCGAGCACGGCCGAGCGGACCGCGTCCCGCACCTCCGGGTCGACCGCCGGCCCCGTGCCGTCGTCCGCGACGGCGGGGCGCCAGGGCTGCTGCTGCGCGAGCGCCCACACCGCGGGCCGCGGGACGAGCACCGTCGTCGGGCCGCCCGCGTCGAGCACGAGCAGCTCCCAGCCCTCGTCGACCGCGGACAGCGCGGCGCGCGCGATCTCGGTCGGCACGGGCCGGGCGTCGGAGCGCCACGCCGCCATCGCCGCCACGGACGAGAACACCGGCAGCGCCGTCCGGCCGTCGGGGGCCTGCAGGGCGACGATGCCCGCGGACGCCTCCTTGTCGACGGTGTGCGCGTGCCCGGCGACCTCGACCGTCTCCGACGCCTCCAGCTCCGCCAGCACCGGGACGAGCACCCGGGTACCGGCGAGCGCCGCCACGACCCCCGCCGCGGTCCCGGTCCCGGCGGCGACGGCGTCGAGCGCCGCCACGACCCGGGGGTCGGCGCTGCCGTCGTCGCCGGCGAACGCCGACGTCGGCGGCAGCTCCCTGCCGGTCACGGGCGCCCGGCGACGTCCAGCGCCTCGGGCAGGGTGAACGCCCGGGCGTACAGGGCCTTGCCGACGATCGCGCCCTCGACGCCCTCGGTCACGAGCGCGCGCAGGGCCCGCAGGTCGTCCAGCGACGAGATGCCGCCGGAGGCCACGACCGGCGCGTCCGTGCGGGAGCAGACCTCGCGGAGCAGGTCGACGTTCGGGCCGCGCAGGGTGCCGTCCTTGGTGACGTCGGTGACGACGTACCGGGAGCAGCCCGCGGCGTCGAGCCGGGCCAGCACCTCCCACAGGTCACCGCCCTCGCGGGTCCAGCCGCGCGCCGCGAGCGTCGTGCCGCGGACGTCGAGGCCGACCGCGATCGCGTCGCCGTGCCGGGAGATCGCGTCGGCGGTCCACTCCGGGTCCTCGAGGGCGGCGGTGCCGAGGTTGACGCGGGTCGCGCCGGTGCCGAGCGCGCGCTCCAGCGACGCGTCGTCGCGGATGCCGCCCGACAGCTCGACCTTCACGCCCTTGCCCGCGAGCACCTGCGTCACGTCCGCCAGCAGGTCGGCGTTCGACCCGCGGCCGAAGGCGGCGTCGAGGTCGACCAGGTGGATCCACTCGGCGCCGCCGGCGTGCCAGTCGAGCGCGGCGGCGAGCGGGTCGCCGTAGGAGGTCTCCGAGCCGGCCTCGCCCTGGACGAGCCGGACGGCCTGGCCGTCGGCGACGTCGACGGCGGGCAGGAGCTGCAGACGGTCGGACATGGGACTCCTCGTTCGGGGGCGTGCGCGGTGCGGCGGTGCGGTCGTGCGGGGTTCGGTGCCCGGGGTGCGGGACGGTGGGGACGGGCCGCGCGCTCAGTCGAGCGAGTCGACCCAGTTCTTCAGCAGCTGGGCGCCCGCGTCCCCGGACTTCTCGGGGTGGAACTGCGTCGCGGACAGCGGCCCGTTCTCGACGGCGGCGACGAACCGCCCGCCGTGGTCGGACCACGTCACGAGCGGCGGCGCCATCCGCTCGGGGTCGGCGGTGTCGGCCAGCGGGAAGCTGCGGGCGGCGTAGGAGTGCACGAAGTAGAACCGCTCGTCCTCGATGCCCGCGAACAGCCGGCTGCCCTCGGGGGCGTCGACGGTCGACCAGCCCATGTGCGGCACGACGTCGGCCTCGAGCCGGTCGACGGTGCCGGGCCACTCCCCCAGGCCGTCGGTCCGCACGCCGTGCTCGTCGCCGTCGTCGAACATGACCTGCATGCCGACGCAGATGCCGAGCACGGGGCGGCCGCCGGCGAGGCGCCGGTCGACGATCTGGTCGCCGCGGACCCCGCGGAGGCCGGACATCACGGCGGCGAACGCACCGACGCCCGGGACGACGAGCCCGTCCGCGTCGGCGGCGTGCTTCGCGTCGGACGTGAGCTCGACCTGGGCGCCGACCCGTTCGAGGGCGCGCACGGCCGAGCGGACGTTCCCGAATCCGTAGTCGAGGACGACGACGCGAGGCTGGCTGGGCACCACCACAGGGTAGTCGGATCGGCCGGCACCGGCCGCCCGCGTCCGGTGCGCGGACCCGCCGGGCGCCGGCAGCCCGGGCGGGCGGCGTCAGTCCTTGTGGCGCCGGCCCGCCGACAGCGCGCGCATCGCGGCCCACCGCGACATGCCGACGCTCGTCTCGACGCCGTCGACCTCGGAGACCGGGGTCGCACCGACCAGCAGGTCCTCCAGCACCTCCGGCGCGCCGGACAGCACGAGCCCCGGGGGCAGGTCGTCGTCCCGCTCGCCGCCGATCCAGCGGCTCGCGGAGATCCGGCCGCTGCGGCGGTCCAGCAGGACGACCGGCGACTGCCCGAGCATCTTCGAGATCGCGCCGGCGGCCTCGGCCGTGCGCGCGGCGTCCGCGGTGTCACGCAGCACGGCGAGCGCACCGACCGGGGACGGCACCGCGTCCACGTCCACGCCGGCGATCGAGCACGCCGCGGCGAGCGGGCGCGCCCCGGCGACCTGGGTCACCACGAGGGCGACCACCGGCTCGTCGGGCTCCGCGGCGGCGGCGTCCAGCCCGGACAGGTCGTCCGGGATCTCGAAGCCGAGGTCGTCGGGCAGGTCCGGCAGGTCCGGGCCGCCGGCGGTCACAGCGCGCCCTTGGTGCTCGGGATGCCGTCGACCCGCGGGTCGAGCGCCACCGCCGCCCGCAGCGCACGGGCCAGCGCCTTGAACTGCGCCTCCACGACGTGGTGCGGGTCCCGGCCGGCGAGCACGCGCACGTGCATGCCGAACGCGGCGTGGTGGGCGATGGACTCGAGCACGTGCCGGGTCAGCGAGCCGGTGAAGTGGCCGCCGATGAGGTGGTGCTCCTGGCCCGCGGGCTCGCCGGAGTGCACCAGGTACGGGCGCCCGGACACGTCCACGACGGCCTGCGCGAGCGCCTCGTCCAGCGGCACGGTGGCGTCGCCGAAGCGGGCGATGCCCCGCTTGTCGCCCAGCGCCTGCTTCAGCGCCTCGCCGAGGCAGATCGCGACGTCCTCGACGGTGTGGTGCGCGTCGATGTGCGTGTCACCCGTGGCCCGCACCGTCAGGTCGATGAGGGAGTGCTTGCCCAGGGCGGTGAGCATGTGGTCGTAGAACGGCACCGTGGTGCTGATGTCCGTGCGCCCCGTGCCGTCGAGGTCGACCTCGACGACCACGCTCGACTCGCTCGTGGTGCGCTCGATCCTCGCGGTCCGCCCGCCCGTCGTCGTGCTCACAGTCCCAGCACCTCCCACAGCGCGGCGGTGAACGCCGCGGTCTCCTCCGGGGTGCCGACCGACACCCGGAGCCATCCTTCCGGACCGACCTCGCGGATCAGGACACCGCGGTCGAGCAGCGCCTGCCACACCTGGTGCCGGTCCTCGTGCACCTGGAAGAGCACGAAGTTCGCGTCCGACTCCGCGACCCGGATCCCGCGGTCGCGCAGGTCGAGCACGAGCTGGTCGCGCTCCGCGCGGAGCGACCCGACCTGGGCCATCAGCTCCGGGGCGTGCCGGAGCGCGGCGCGGGCGACCGCCTGCGTCACCGCGGACAGGTGGTACGGGAGCCGCACCACGCGCAGGGCGTCGACGAGCTCCCGGGACGCCGCCAGGTAGCCGACGCGGGCGCCGGCGAGCCCGAACGCCTTGGACATCGTGCGGCTGACGGCGAGGTGCGGGTGCTCGGCCAGCAGCGTGAGCGCCGACGGCACCCCCTCGCGCCGGAACTCCGCGTAGGCCTCGTCGACCACCACGACGCAGCCGCCCGGCACCCGGGCCGCGGCGTCCAGCACCGCGCGGACCGTGTCGAGCGCCAGCGCGGTGCCGGTCGGGTTGTTCGGGCTGGTCAGCAGGACGACGGACGGCTCCTCGCGCGCGACGAGCGCGCGGGCCTCGGCCGGGTCCACGTCGAACGTGTCGGTGCGCCGGCCGGTCACCCAGCGGGTGTGCGTGTCGCGGGCGTACTCCGGGTACATCGAGTACGTCGGCGCGAACGACACCGCGGTGCGACCGGGGCCGCCGAACGCCTGCAGCAGGTGAAGCATCACCTCGTTCGACCCGTTGGCCGCCCACACCTGCTCCGGCGCCACGCGGACGCCCGACTCGACCGCCAGGTAGTCGGCGAGGTCGCCGCGCAGCGCGAGGAACTCGCGGTCCGGGTAGCGGTTGAGCCCCGCGGCGGCCTCGGCCACGGCGGCGGCGATGTCCGCCACGACCTGAGGCGACGGCGGGTACGGGTTCTCGTTGACGTTGAGCAGGTGCGGCACGGCCAGCTGCGGGGCGCCGTACGGCGCGCTGCCCGCGAGCTCCGGGCGCACCGGGAGCACCGGGAGCACGCCCGTGGCGCCGGGCTCGGGTGCGAGGTCGGGGGCAGTCACCCGGCGATCGTATCCGCGTGCCCGGGACGCGCCGGCGCGGCGTCCACAGGCCGTCGCCCCGGGCGCACACGTGTCGGGGGCCGTGGCTAGGGTCGGTGGCGATGACCGAGACCCAGCAGCACCCCGTGACCGGATCCGACCTGCGCGACGAGGCCGAGGCCGTCCTGCGCCGCCTCGTGGGCCGGGAGGACGCCCGGCTGCGCGACGACCAGTGGCGCGCGATCGACGCGCTCGTCACCGGGCACCGCCGCGCGCTCGTCGTGCAGCGCACCGGGTGGGGCAAGTCGGCGGTGTACTTCGTCGCGACGGCCCTGCTGCGCGCCCGTGGGGCCGGCCCGACCGTGCTGGTCTCGCCGCTGCTCGCGCTCATGCGCAACCAGGTCGCGTCCGCGCAGCGCGCCGGCGTGCGCGCCGCCACCCTGAACTCCGCCAACGTCACCGAGTGGGACGAGGTGCACGCCCGGATCGCGGCGGGCGAGATCGACGTGCTGCTCGTCTCCCCCGAGCGCCTCACGCACCCCGCGTTCCGCGACGAGGTGCTGCCCCGGCTCGCGGCCGACGCCGGCCTGGTCGTGATCGACGAGGCGCACTGCATCTCCGACTGGGGCCACGACTTCCGGCCCGACTACCGCCGGATCCGCACCCTGCTCGCGGAGCTGCCCGACGGGATCCCGGTCCTCGCGACCACGGCGACCGCGAACGCCCGCGTGACCGCGGACGTCGCCGAGCAGCTCGGCACGGCGGTGCGGGACGACGTGCTCGTGCTCCGCGGGCCCCTGGACCGGTCGAGCCTGGACCTGTCCGTGGTGCGGCTGCCCGACACCGCGGCGCAGCTCGCGTGGCTGGCGCAGAACCTGCCCGCGTTCGAGGGCTCCGGCATCGTGTACTGCCTCACCATCGCGGCGGCGCAGCAGGTCACCGAGCACCTGCGGGCCGCGGGGCTCGACGTCCGCTCGTACACCGGCCAGACCGACCCGGCCGAGCGCGAGGTCGCCGAGGCCGACCTGCTCGCGAACCGCGTGAAGGCCCTCGTCGCGACGTCGGCGCTCGGCATGGGCTTCGACAAGCCGGACCTCGGGTTCGTGGTGCACGTCGGCGCCCCCTCCTCCCCGATCGCGTACTACCAGCAGGTCGGCCGCGCGGGCCGCGCCGCGGAGGCCTCCGGCGGGCGCGCGACCGCCGTGCTCCTGCCCGGGCGGGAGGACCGCGCGATCTGGGAGTGGTTCGCCTCCACGGCGTTCCCGCCGGAGCAGGACGTCCGGGCGGCGCTGCGCGCGCTGGGCGAGAGCGGCACGCTGTCCACCGCCGCGCTCGAGACCCACGTCTCGCTGCGCCGGTCCCGGCTGGAGCAGATGCTCAAGGTCCTGGACGTCGACGGTGCGGTCCGCCGGGTCCGCGGCGGGTGGGAGTCGACCGGGCAGCCGTGGTCGTACGACGCCGAGCGCTACGACCGGGTCACCGCCACCCGCCGGGCCGAGCAGCAGTCGATGGTCGACTACGTCACGACCGAGGGCTGCCGGATGGCGCACCTGCGTCGCGCGCTGGACGACCCCGAGCTGGCCGGGCCCGAGGGCGCGGGCTGGCGGTGCGGACGGTGCGACCGGTGCACCGGTGCCACCGTCGGGACCGTCCCCGACGCGGAGCACGTCGCCGGGGCCCAGGCGCTGCTGACGGCCGCCGGCGTCCCCGTCGACCCGCGGCGGCAGTGGCCCTCGGGCATGGCGACGCTCGGCGTGGACCTCAAGGGCCGGATCGCCGCGGACGAGGGCGCCGAGCCCGGGCGGGCGGTCGCGCGGCTGGACTCCGTGGGCTGGGGCGGCCTGCTGCGCGACCTGTTCGGCGGCGAGCCGGACCCCGAGGCGGGACTCCCCGTGGCGCTGCGCGACCCGGTGCTGGCGACCCTGGACGCGTGGCGGCCGGAGCAGCCGCCCGAGGGGGTCGTCCTGGTCCGGTCCAGCACCCGGCCGGCGCTGGTGCAGCACCTCGCCGAGGGCGTCGCGCGGCACCTCGGCGTCCCGCTCGTCGGGGCGGTGGCGCCGCGCCCGGACAGCCCGCCGAGCCGGCACGACGTCAACTCCGCGCACCGGCTGGCGGCGGTCGCCCGGCGCCTCGAGCTCGACCTCAGCCCGGCGGCCGCGCAGGGGCTGCCCGGCCGCGCGGTCGTGCTGGTCGACGACCGGACCGACTCCGGGTGGACGCTCACCGTGGCGGCGCGGCTGCTGCGGCAGGCCGGGGCCGCGGCGGTGCTGCCGTTCGTGCTCGGCGTGGGCTGACGCCGTCCGGCCGGCCGCGCTGGGCAGCGCGGCTCGGCACAACGCCGAGTGTCCAGTCCAGTACCGGGCAGACAAACCACTCCACGGGTGCGCCTCAGGGCACCCGGCAACGGATCAGCGCGGCAGCGCGAGGTCCAGCACGCGGTGCAGCCGGCGTTCCTCCGGGGAGGTCAGCGGCGGCAGCACCAGCGCGGTCATCCCCAGCTCGGCGGCTGCGCCATCCCACGCCCCGCGGTCGCCGACCATGAGGGCACCAGCGGCGGGCACGCCCAGCGCGTCGAGCGCGGCCCGGAAAACCCGCGGGTCCGGCTTGGACGCGCCGACCTCGAACGACAGCACCCATGCGCTCACCAGATCGGCGAGCGACCCGCCGCCGGCTGCCCCCTGCGCGGCGAAGGCAGGGCGGAGGTCGACGTGGATGTCGCTGACCACCGCGAGCGCCACCCCCGCCGCCGAGAGCGCGGACAGCACCGGTGCCGCGTCGCAGGCGAACGGCGACGCGGCCACGTCAGACTCAACCGCGTACAGCGCAGCGGCGAGGCCTTCATCGATCCGCGCCGTCCGGAACCAGTGGTCGTGAGCGGCTCGGTGCCGCTCCGCGTCCGCATCGACGTCGGGCGCCTCCACCAGCGAGCGGTCACCGGCGCGCAGCAGCGTGAGCACCGCCTCGACATCTTCGGGCTCGGACGCCCGCCCGACCCGCGCCAGCCCGCGGCGCACGAGATCGCGGTACGTCGGCGCGGGCACGAGAGTGCCCCGGAAGTCGAGGAGGACCGCCCGGAACCCCACGACGTCGCGGGCTCAGAACCGCGCGCGGACCGCCTCGCCGTGCGCGGGCAGGCCCTCGGCGTCCGCCAGCGCGACGATCCGCCCGGCGACCTCCCGCAGGGCGTCCGCGTCGTACTCCACGACCTGCACGGCCCGCACGAACGAGTGCACGCCGAGGCCGGACGAGAAGTGGGCGCAGCCCCCCGTGGGCAGCACGTGGTTCGACCCGGCCATGTAGTCCCCCAGGGACACCGGCGAGTACGCGCCGACGAAGATGGCGCCCGCGCTGGTCACCCGCTCCGCCACCGCGGCGGCGTCGGCGGTCTGGATCTCCAGGTGCTCCGCCCCGTACGCGTTGACGACGTCCAGCCCGGCGTCCAGGTCGTCCACCAGCACGATCGCCGACTGCGGCCCGGACAGCGCCTGGGCGACGCGGGCGGCGTGCCGGGTGCTCTGCACGCGGTGCACGAGCTTCGACTCGACGGCGCCCGCCAGCTCGATCGACGTGGTGACCAGCACCGACGCGGCCAGCGGGTCGTGCTCGGCCTGCGAGACGAGGTCGGCGGCGACGTGGTCGGCGTCCGCGGTGCCGTCCGCCAGCACGGCGATCTCCGTCGGGCCCGCCTCCGCGTCGATGCCGACCGCCCCGCGCACCAGGCGCTTCGCCGCGGCGACGTAGACGTTGCCGGGGCCGGTGATGACGTCGACCGGCTCGCACAGCGTCACCCCGTCGACGTCGTCGGAGCCCGCCGCGCCGTACGCCAGCATCCCGACGGCCTGCGCGCCGCCGACGGCGTACACCTCGTCGACGCCCAGCAGCGCGCACGTCGCGAGCACGACGGCGTCCGGCAGGCCGCCCGCGTCCTTCTGCGGCGGGGACGTCACGACGAGCGAGCCGACACCGGCCTCCTGCGCGGCGACGACGTTCATGATCACGGACGACGGGTAGACCGCGAGGCCACCGGGCACGTACAGCCCGACCCGCCGCACCGGGATCCACCGCTGCCGCACCTGCGCGCCGGGCGCGACCTGGACGGTGTGCTCCGCGGGGCGCTGCGCGGCGTGCACGGTCCGCACCCGCCGGATCGTCTCCTCCAGCGCGGCGCGCACGGCCGGGTCGAGCACGTCCACGGCCGCGGCGATGGCGTCGGCCGGGACCCGCAGGTGGGTGGGCCGGACCCCGTCGAAGCGCTCGGCGAGGTCCCGGAGCGCGGCGGCGCCGCGTGCGCGGACGTCGGCGAGGATCGGCTCGACGGCCGCGGTGGCGGACTCGACGTCGAGCTCGGGCCGGGGCAGCACCTCGAGCAGCTCACGGCGGGACAGGCTGCGACCACGCAGGTCGATGCGGGAGATCACCTGCCCGAGTCTAGGCGTGCCCGCCGGGCCGGGGTGCCCCGCCCACCGGCCGCGGGCCCGGCACCCGCCCGCCGCGCGGCGCGCTTGTCCGGCGCGCTGGCAGGATGGGCCGGTGACCATCGTGCCGATCTCCGACGACACCATCCGCCTCGGCCAGTTCCTCAAGCTCGCCGGCCTGGCCGACTCGGGCGCGGACGCCCGCACCCTCCTGGAGGAGGGCGAGGTGAAGGTCAACGGCGAGCCGGAGACCCGCCGCGGCCGTCAGCTGCACCGCGGCGACGTCGTCGAGGTCGACGACCCCCGGGGCTCGAACACCGCCCAGGTCGGCTGACCCGGACGGCGTCGGCCGTCAGACTCCGACGGGCGTCTGCGCGGACTGCAGGCAGCCCGGCCCGAGCAGCGCCTTGAGGTCCCCGTACAGCGACGGCGACCGCTCGACGCGCAGCGCCTCCCCGGCGCGGAGCACGGTCGTCCGGCCGCCGGGCCGCGTCACCCGCAGGTGCAGCTCGGTGATGCCGGGGTGCGTGGAGATGACCTCCCGCAGCCGCTCGACCACCGGCGGGATGCACCGGGCCTCGGACAGCGTCACGACGACAGGCGCGTCCGCGACGGCCGACAGGTCGGGCAGGGACACCTCCATCGCCTGCAGCTGCATCGCGTCGTCGCGCCGGCGCACCCGTCCGCGCACCACGATGACGGCGTCCTCGGCGAGCACGGTCGAGTAGGCGAGGTAGGTCTCGCCGAAGAACATGATCTCGACCGAGCCCTCCATGTCCTCCAGCGTCACGGCGGCCCACGGGTTGCCCTGCTTGGACATCTTGCGCTGCAGGGACGTCACCAGGCCGGCGACCACGACGGTCGACCCGTCGGGACGCGCCTCGTCGGCGTTGAGCGTCGCGATGGAGACGTCGGCCGCGGCGGAGAGCACGTGCTCCAGGCCGGACAGCGGGTGGTCGGACACGTACAGGCCGAGCATCTCCCGCTCGAACTGCAGGCGCTGCTTCTTGTCCCAGTCCGGCACGTCGGGCACCTGCACCGAGAAGCCCGGGCCGTCGTCGCCCCCGAGGTCGGCGAACAGGTCGAACTGCCCCTCGGCCTCCTTGCGCTTGACGCCGATGACGGACTCGACGGCCTGCTCGTGCACCAGCAGCAGCGCCCGGCGGGCGTGCCCGAGGGAGTCGAACGCCCCGGCCTTGATCAGCGACTCGATGGTCCGCTTGTTGCAGACGACGGCCGGCACCTTGTCGAGGAAGTCCGTGAACGACGTGAAGTCGCCCTTCTCCTCGCGGGTGCGGACGATCGCGTCGACGACGTTGGCGCCGACGTTGCGGACGGCGGTGAGGCCGAACCGGATGTCGTCCCCGACGGCCGTGAAGAGCGCGGACGACGAGTTCACGTCCGGCGGCAGCACGGTGATGCCCATGCGGCGGCACTCGTTGAGGTACAGCGCCGACTTGTCCTTGTCGTCGCCGACGGACGTGAGCAGGCCCGCCATGTACTCGGTCGGGTAGTTCGCCTTGAGGAACGCCGTCCAGTAGGAGACGACGCCGTACCCGGCGGAGTGCGCCTTGTTGAACGCGTACCCGGCGAACGGGACGAGGGTGTCCCACACCGCCTTGATCGCCGCGGTGGAGTACCCCCGCTCCTTCATGCCCGCCTCGAAGGGCACGAACTCCTTGTCGAGGATCTCCTTCTTCTTCTTGCCCATCGCGCGGCGCAGCAGGTCGGCCTGACCCAGGGAGTAGCCGGCGAGGACCTGCGCGGCCTTCTGCACCTGCTCCTGGTAGACGATGAGGCCGTAGGTGCCGTCGAGGACCTCCGCCAGGGGCTCCTCGAGCTCCGGGTGGATCGGCGTGTTCGGCTGCAGCCCGTTCTTGCGCAGCGCGTAGTTGGTGTGCGAGTTCATGCCCATCGGCCCGGGCCGGTACAGGGCGATGACCGCGGAGATGTCCTCGAAGTTGTCGGGGCGCATCTGGCGCAGCAGGGCGCGCATCGGGCCGCCGTCGAGCTGGAACACGCCGAGGGTGTCGCCCCGGCCGAGCAGCTCGTAGGTGGCCTTGTCGTCGAGCGGGATGTCCTCCAGCTCGATGGCGTCCTTGCCGTTCGCGGTGATGTTGCGCAGCGCGTCGTCGAGGATCGTGAGGTTCCGCAGCCCGAGGAAGTCCATCTTGATCAGGCCGAGGCCCTCGGACGTCGGGTAGTCGAACTGCGTGATGATCGCCCCGTCCTGCGGGCGCTTCATGATCGGGATGATGTCGATCAGCGGCTCGCTGGACATGATGACGCCGGCGGCGTGCACGCCCCACTGGCGCTTGAGGTTCTCCAGGCCGCGGGCGGTCTCCAGGACGCGCTGCGCCTCCGGGTCCGCCTGCACGACCTGCCGGAACTCCTCCGCCTCCGCGTAGCGCGGGTGCTCCGGGTCGTACATGCCGGACAGCGGGATGTCCTTGCCCATGACGGCGGGCGGCATGGCCTTGGTGAGCTTCTCCCCCATCGCGAACGGCATGCCGAGCACGCGCGAGGAGTCCTTGAGGGCCTGCTTCGCCTTGATGGTGCCGTAGGTGACGATCTGCGCGACGCGGTCGTCGCCGTACTTCTCCGTCACGTACCGGATGACCTCGCCGCGCCGGCGCTCGTCGAAGTCCACGTCGACGTCGGGCCAGGACACGCGCTCGGGGTTGAGGAACCGCTCGAAGATCAGGCCGTGCTGCAGCGGGTCGAGCTCGGTGATGCCCATCGCGTACGACGCCATCGACCCGGCGGCGGACCCACGGCCCGGTCCGACGCGGATGCCCTGCTCGCGCGCCCAGCCGATGAAGTCGGCGACCACGAGGAAGTAGCCGGAGAACCCGAGCTGGACGATGACGCCCGTCTCGTACTCCGCCTGCTTGCGCACGTCGTCGGGGACGTTCCCGCGGTACCGGCGCTGCAGGCCGCGCTCGACCTCCTTGATGAACCAGGAGTTCTCGTCCTCGCCCTCGGGGACGGGGAACCGCGGCATGTAGTTGGCGCCGGTCGGGAACTCGACCTCGCACCGCTCGGCGATGAGGAGCGTGTTGTCGCAGGCCTCGGGCAGCTCCGCCCAGGTGCGGCGCATCTCCTCCGCGGACTTCACGTAGTAGCCGTCGCCGCCGAACGCGAACCGGGAGCCGCCCTGGTCGTAGGTCGGCTCGTCCAGGGTGGAGCCGGACTGCACGGCGAGGAGCACCTCGTGCGCGTGCGCGTCCTCCTTGCGCGTGTAGTGCAGGTCGTTGGTGGCGACCAGCGGGGCACCGATCGTCTCGGCCAGGCGCAGCAGGTCCTTGACCGTGCGGCGCTCGACCTCGAGGCCGTGGTCCATGACCTCGACGAAGAAGTTCTCCTTGCCGAACACGTCCTGCAGCTCGCCCGCGGCGCGCACGGCCTCGTCGTAGTGGCCGAGCCGCAGCCGGGTCTGCACCTCCCCGGACGGGCAGCCGGACGTCGCGATCAGGCCCTCGCTGTACGTCTCCAGCAGCTCGCGGTCCATGCGCGGCCACTTGCCCATCTGGCCGTCGAGCGAGGCCAGCGAGCCGAGCCGGAACAGGTTGTGCATGCCCTCGGTGGTGCGGGACAGCAGGGTGAGGTGCGTGTACGCGCCGCGGGCCGACACGTCGTCGGCGGCCTGGTGCGCCTCGCCCCACCGGACGCGCGTCTGGTCGAAGCGGCTGGTGCCCGGCGTGACGTACGCCTCGACCCCGATGATCGGCTTGATGCCGAGCTTGCGGGCCTGCGAGTAGAAGTCGAACGCGCCGAACAGGTAGCCGTGGTCGGTGATCGCCATGGCCGACTGGCCGAGCCGCTGGGCCTCCGCCAGCATCTCCCCGACCCGCGCCGCACCGTCGAGCATCGAGTACTCGGAGTGCACGTGCAGGTGGACGAAGTCGGAGTCCTTGCGCGTGCCAGATGCCATGCCCGCCATCCTAGGTGCCGCCTCCGACACCCCCCGTCACGCCTCGCGCGCGGCGCGAGCCGACGCGACGGACGTCACGCCCGGCGGGTCAGCGGTACCCGTCGCGCAGCGTCTCGAGCGCCCGCGCCAGGTCCTCCGGGTACTCGCTCGTGACCTCGAGGTGCCGGCCGTCCGCGGGGTGCGCGAACCCCAGCCGCATCGCGTGCAGCCACTGCCGGGTGAGGCCGACGCGCTGCGCGAGCGCGGGGTCCGCGCCGTACGTCAGGTCCCCGACCAGGGGGTGGCGCAGCGCCGCGAAGTGCACGCGGATCTGGTGCGTGCGGCCCGTCTCGAGGTGCACCTCCGTGAGGGAGGCGGCGGGCAGCATCTCGAGGACCTCGTAGTGGGTCACCGACGGCTTGCCGTCGGCCGTGACCGCGAACTTCCAGTCCTGCCCGGGGTGCCGGCCGATGGGCGCGTCGATGGTCCCGGTCGTCGGCTCCGGATGGCCCTGGGCCAGCGCGTGGTAGACCTTGTCGACCGTGCGCTCCTTGAACGCGCGCTTCAGCACCGTGTAGGCGTGCTCGCTCTTCGCGACCACCATGAGGCCCGACGTGCCGACGTCGAGGCGGTGCACGACGCCCTGCCGCTCGGCGGCACCGGACGTCGAGATCCGGTACCCGCGCGCCGCGAGGACGCCGATCACCGTGGGTCCGGTCCAGCCCGGCGACGGGTGGGCCGCGACGCCCACCGGCTTGTCCACGACCACCAGGTCGTCGTCGTCATACGCCACCCGCAGGGCCGGCACGTCCTCCTCGGACGCCACGGCGCGGGAGGCGGTCTCGGGCGACGGCATCTCGACCTCGAGCCACGCGTCGCCCGGCAGCCGCGCGGACTTGCCCACCGCGACGCCGTCGACGCGCACGAACCCGCCCTCGGCGAGCTCGGCCGCACGCGTGCGGGACAGCCCGAGCATCCGGGACAGCGCCGCGTCGACGCGCTCGCCGGCCAGCGCGTCCGGGACGGGCAGGGTGCGGACGTCAGCCATCGGTCCCCCGCGTCTCGTCGGCGGCCGCGGCGACCGCGGGGGTCTCGGTCGCAGGGGCGTCGGGCGCGTCCGAGCGGCGGGGCTCGCGCGTCCCGTCGAGCCGGACGCCGAGCAGCGACAGGAGCATGAGCAGGCCGGCCGCGGCCACGATCGCGATGTCCGCGACGTTGCCCACGAACAGGTCCCCGTAGGCGATGAAGTCGACGACGTGCCCGCGGGCGACCCCGGGCTCGCGGATCATCCGGTCGGTGAGGTTGCCGAGCGCGCCGCCGAGCAGCAGCCCGAGCGCGACGGTCCAGCCGCGGGACCCCAGCCGGCGCGACACGCGGACGATCACCACGACGACCGTGATCGCGACGAGCGTGAGCAGCCACGTGGCGCCGGTCGCGATCCCGAGGGCGGCGCCGGGGTTGAACAGGAGCTGCAGGCCGAGCAGGTCGCCGACGACCTGCCGGCGCACGCCCTCGTCCAGCGCCTGCAGGGCCCAGGCTTTCGTCGCCTGGTCGAGCACCAGGGTGACCGCGGCGAGCACGACCAGCGCGACCACGAGCCGCCGGCGGCGGGCCGGCGGGACGGGCGCGGGCGTGGGCTCGAGGGCGGTCTCGGACGCGCCGGCGGGCTCGGGCGCGGGGGCGGGCACGGGCGCGGGCACGGTGGCGGGCTCGGACGCGGGACGCACGGCGCCGGGGCGCGTGCCGTCGGGCTCGGGGCCGGAGGTGGCGGACATCGCGCAGGAGTCTACGGGCGCGCCGGGCACCCGGGACGCACGACGACCTCGCGGGGCACGACCACCCCACGACGCACGACGGCCCCCGGGGTCACCGGGGGCCGTCGGGTGGTGCGGGGCGACGTCAGCGACGCTCCTCGCGCTGCTTGCAGGACACGCACAGCGTGGCGCGCGGGAACGCCTGCACCCGCGCCTTGCCGATCGCCTCGCCGCAGGAGTCGCACCGGCCGAACGTGCCGGCGTCGATGCGCGCCAGGGCGCGGGTGGTCTGCTCCAGCATGTCCCGGGTGTTGTTCACCAGCGTGAGCTCGTGCTCGCGCTCCAGGGCGCTGGACCCCGAGTCCGCCTGGTCGTCTCCCGCGCCGTCGCCGGAGTTGCGCAGGAGCTCGGACAGGCCCTGGTCGGCGGCCGCGAGCTCCGCGGTCAGCCGGTCGACCTCCGCGACGAGCTCGGCGGCGATCTCCTGGACCTCCTGCTCGGTCCAGGGGTCCTCCCCCGCGCGGACCGGGAACCGGGTGGCCGCGTCCGTCAGGTCGGGGAGCGCGCGGGGAGCGGGCGCACTGAGCGAGTCGTTGATGGCCACGTGGGTCCTTCTTTCCTCAGATGAGTCCGCAGAGACTATGCGCCCACGGCCTGGACGCACAACACACCACGCCCGAACGAGCGGGCGTGGTGTGTCGTGGGTGACGAGCGGCGGCTCAGCCGGGCGCGCTCTGCGTCAGATGCGGTCGCCGGACGGCGTCGCACCCTGGGCGCCGCGCTGCGGGAGCGCGCTGGCCCGGTTGTCGAGGTCACCGAGCAGGTTCTCGAGGTAGCTCTTGAGGCGCGTGCGGTAGTCCCGCTCGAACACCCGGAGCTCGTCGATCTTCCGCTCGAGCACCGAACGCTCCTGCTCCAGCTCGCTGAGCGTGCGGGCGGAGGTCTCCTCCGCCTCACGCACGATGCGCTGGGCCTGGCCCTTCGCCTCGTTGACGATGCGGTCGCCCTCCTCCTGGCCGCTGCGCACGTAGTCGTCGTGCAGCTTCTGGGCCAGGGCGAGCATGCCGGTCGCCGACTCGGGCTCGCTCTGCCGCTGCTGCGGCGGTGCGACCGGGGCGGACACGACCGGGGCCGGGGCGGGAGCGGCGGCCACGACGGGCGCGGGCTTCTCCACGACCGGCTCGGGCTTCGGGGCGGGCGCCGCCTGGGCACCCTGCCGGCTCAGCTCCGCGATGCGGCGCTCCGCCGCGGCGAGCTTCGCCTTGAGGTCCTCGTTCTCGTTCTGGGTCTCCCGGAGGGTGTTCACGACCTCGTCGAGGAAGTCGTCGACCTCGTCCTGGTCGTACCCCTCGCGGAACTTGGTCGCCTGGAACTTCTTGTTCAGGACGTCGTCTGCTGTCAGCAGGGCCATCGTCGTCACCTCTTCGGTCGTACTGGGTCGAGCCGGTGGTAGTCCGCCGACCACCTCGGGCCACCGTAGCGGACATTGTGGGACTTGCACGCGACCCGCCACGCGGGGCCCGTCGTCTGATCGGCCCGGGGGCCGGTGCGCTGCGCCGTCGTGCCGGTCATACGGCCAGCCAGCCCAGCAGCCTGAGCAGGAACCAGCAGCCGAGCATCAGCACCAGGAACGCCAGGTCGAGGCGCACCGAGCCGAGCGACAGCGGCGGGAGCACGCGGCGCAGGGCACGCAGCGGCGGGTCGGTGACCGAGTAGGTCACCTCCGCCACCACGAGAGCGGCACCGCGGGGGCGCCACTCCCGCGCGAAGTACTGCACCCAGTCCAGGACCAGGCGCACGAACAGGACGAGGATGAAGGCCAGGACGACGAGCTGCAGCAGGCCGAGGACGAAGGTCACGCGTCCCAGTCTCCCCTGTCCCGGTCAGCTCTGGTTGAAGAAGCCGGCACGGGAGGCCTCCGCGGGCCGCCCGTCGCCGGTGATCTCCACCGAGGACGGCGAGAGCAGGAACACCTTGTTGGTGACCCGCTCGATCGCCCCGTGCAGGCCGAAGATCAGGCCCGCCGCGAAGTCGACCAGGCGCTTCGCGTCGGAGTCGTCCATGTCGGAGAGGTTCATGATCACCGGGGTGTTCTCGCGGAACGCCTCGCCGATCTTGCGCGCGTCGTTGTACGAGCGGGGGTGGATCGTCGTGATCCGCCGCACCTCGCCGTCGTGGCGCGGCGCGGGGGCCACGGGCCGCTCGACGGGCATGGCCGTCCGGTGCAGCGGCGTGACCTCGGCCTCGTAGTCCTGTCCCACCGTCGCCTCCGGCTCGTCGTACTCGTCGACGTACTGGTCGTGCTCGCCACGGTCGTCGGCAAGCCCGAGGTACAGCATGGTCTTGCGCAGCGCTCCGGCCATCGCGGTTGCTCCATCCCCGAAAAAACTGATGTGTCCTGCGTCGTCACGCTAGCAACGCGCCCGGGTGCGGCCCGGTTGCGACACGCGGTGTGTCGGCGCGGGTCATCCCCCGGTCAGTGCCACGACTCCCGCGGACCGGCCGGTCGTGGTGCCGGCCCGCTGCGCGCGCCGGTGCGAGAAGAACCGCTCGTCGGTGTCCGTGCACCACCCGGTGAGCAGCACCTCCGCGACGCCCGCCCGGCGCAGCACCGCGGCGACGCCCGCCGGCAGGTCCAGGCCGGGGGTGCCCCGGTCGGTGCGGCACGCCGTCTCCGGGACCACGGCCGCGACCTCCCGCTGCATCGCCTCGGGCACCTCGTACCGGGGGCCGCTGATGGCGGGCCCGACGGCCGCGCGCACCCGGCGCGGGTCGGCACCCCGCGCGACCATCGCCGCGAGGGCCGCCTGGACGACACCGGCCGCCAGACTGCGCCGGCCGGCGTGCGCCGCGCCGACCACCCCGGCCTCGGCGTCGGCGAGCAGCACGGGGACGCAGTCCGCGACGAGGACCCCGACGCCGGTGCCGGTGTCGGCCGACACCAGTGCGTCCGCCTCGCCGACCGTGTCCCGCGCCGCGTCCCCGGGCCCGCCCACCACGTGCACCGTGGTGCCGTGCACCTGGCTCGCCCACGCGAGCGGCACGCCGGCCCACCCGGCCACCCGGGCACGGTTGGCCCGGACGTGCTGCGGGTCGTCCCCCACGTTGAGGCCGAGGTCGAGCGTGTCCCAGGGCGGGGCGCTGACCCCGCCGTGGCGGGTGGTGAAGCCGGCACGCACGCCCGGGCCGAGGTCGACCTCGAGCACGGGGAGCGGCACGGCGACTACTTGAGGAAGTCCGGCACGTCGAGGTCGTCGTCCTTGCGGCGCGCGACCTCCTCCTCGAAGATCCGCGGGACCTCGAGCTGGCTGGTGCTGGCCTGGTCCGGCGTGAGGAACGCGGGGACGTCCGACGGGCGGTCGTCGTCCGGCCCGACGGGGCGCGGCGGGACGGCGGCGTGCGCGGCGGTCGTCGTGGGCACCGCGGCCGACGGCGGGATCGCCGCCGGGCGGCCGGCCCCCGCCCCAGCGGCCACCTGGCCGAGCCCGCGGGCGTCGCGCCGGACCGTCGGGGAGCCGCTGTCGAACCCGGCGGCGATGACGGTCACGCGCACCTCGTCGCCCAGGGCGTCGTCGATGACCGCACCGAAGATGATGTTGGCCTCCGGGTGCGCGGCCTCCTGCACGAGGCGCGCGGCCTCGTTGATCTCGAACAGGCCGAGGTCGGAGCCACCCTGGATGGACAGCAGCACGCCGTGGGCGCCGTCGATGCTGGCCTCGAGCAGCGGCGAGGAGATCGCCAGCTCCGCGGCCTGCACCGCGCGGTCCTCGCCGCGCGCCGATCCGATGCCCATGAGCGCGGAGCCCGCCCCCTGCATCACGGACTTCACGTCCGCGAAGTCGAGGTTGATCAGGCCCGGCGTGGTGATGAGGTCCGTGATGCCCTGGACACCGGAGAGCAGCACCTGGTCGGCGGACCGGAAGGCGTCGAGCACGGAGACCGAGCGGTCGGAGATCGACAGCAGGCGGTCGTTCGGGATGACGATGAGGGTGTCGACCTCGGCGCGCAGCGCCTCGATGCCGGAGTCCGCCTGCACGGTGCGGCGGCGGCCCTCGAAGGTGAACGGGCGCGTGACGACGCCGATGGTGAGCGCGCCGAGCGAGCGCGCGATCCGGGCCACGACGGGCGCGCCGCCGGTGCCGGTGCCGCCGCCCTCGCCCGCGGTGACGAAGACCATGTCGGCGCCGCGCAGGACGTCCTCGATCTCCTCCGCGTGGTCCTCGGCCGCCTTCTTGCCGACCTCGGGGTCGGCGCCGGCGCCGAGCCCGCGGGTGAGCTCGCGGCCGACGTCGAGCTTGACGTCGGCGTCGGACATGAGCAGGGCCTGGGCGTCGGTGTTGATGGCGATGAACTCGACACCCTTGAGGCCGACCTCGATCATCCGGTTGACGGCGTTGACGCCGCCGCCGCCGATGCCGACGACCTTGATGACCGCCAGGTAGTTCTGCGGAGCTGCCACGGTGGGTGCCTCTCGTTGCGATGTCGACGAACCTTCACCCTCAACTAGAGGGTTATAGTTATGTCAGTTCTGTCTAGACGTGACGGTATGTGCCGCGACCGAGCCGTTCAACGACCGGCGCGCGCGTGTCGGGACCGGATCACCCGACGACCGGCATCGTCGGCGCCGACACGTCGTACCGCGCCGCACCCGCCGTGTCCGGTGCCGTGCGCAGGGCCTGCAGGACCGCCGCCTTGAGCGCCGGGTCCTGGGCGCTCCCCCACTCGACCGTGGCCCCGTCGCGCAGCACCAGGCGCACCGTGTCCTGGGTCCCCGCCGAGACCTGGCCGATGTCCACCAGCAGCGTGTCGGGCAGGGACTCGAGCACCCCGAGCGTCGCCGCGAGGATGCGGGCCTCCCCGACCGGGACCTCCACGACGGGCAGCCCCTCCGGCGGCGTGTCGGCGCGCCCGACCTTGACGCCCTCCTCGTCGACCAGGGCGTAGCCCCCGTCCTCCGCCGCCTCGTCCCCCTCGGCGGCCGCCACGACGTCGGCGGCCTCCGGGACCGCGGCGACGGGCTCGCGGGACACGAGCGCCACCGACAGGCCGTGCGGCCAGTCGCGGGTGACCTGCGCGTCCCGGACGCCCGGGACGTCGAGCAGGGCCGAGCGCAGCGCGGCGGTGTCGAGGCGCGGCAGCGGGGTGCCCGCCTCGGTGTCGACCACCGCGTGCACCTGGTCCACCGCGACCACCGTGCCCGCGCCGGAGACGCGGATCTGCTCCGCGTCGAGCGCGAGCACCGGGGACAGCAGGAGCAGCCACGCCAGCGCGCCGACCGCCGCCACGGACCCCGCGGCGATGAGGATCTGGCGCCACGCCAGCCGGCGACGGGCACGCGCGCGCTCGGCGAACCGCGCGGCCGAGCCCTGGCTCACGACGGGCGGCCGCACCGGGAACGCGCCGGTGCGGGCGGCCACGGCCGAGCCCGAGGTGCGGCGCCCGGTCGCCGGCTGCCCGGCCGTCCGGGGCGCGCGCGGCGCCGGGCCGCCGGAAGCCGCGGGAGCCGTCGACGCGGGGACCGACGCGGTCGGGGCGGTCGGCTGCGCGGTCGTCGGCTGCCCCGTCCTCGGCTGCGCGGTCCTCGGCTGCCCCGTCTTGGGCTGCCCGGCCTTGGGCTGCGCAGCGGTCGCGCCCGCCGCCGACCCCGGGCGCGCGCGCGGCGGCGCGGGCCGGGGTGCGGGGGGACGCGGGCGCTGCGGGGTCACGCCTGCTCCGCTCCGGGCGTGGCGTCGGGCGCGCCGGAGGTTGCGTCGAGCGCGTCGGCCGCGGCGTCGGGCGCGCCGGACGTGGCGTCGGGCGCGCCGGAGGTCGCGTCGAGCGCCGCCAGGACCACGGCCCCCAGCTCGGTGACGTCCCCGGCGCCGACGGTCAGGACGAGGTCGCCCGGCGCCGCCGCTGCGGCGACCGTGCGGGCCGCCTCGTGCCGGTCGGCGACGAAGGCCGCGCGCCCGGGGGTGGGGACCTGCCGGACGATCGTGTCGCCCGAGACCTCCGGGTCCGGGTCCTCGCGCGCCGCGTAGACGTCGGTGACCACGACGGTGTCCGCGAGGTCGAGGGCCGCGCCGAACTCGGTGGCGAACGTGCGGGTGCGCGAGTACAGGTGCGGCTGGAACAGCACGTGGACCCGGCCGTCGCCGACCACGCCGCGGGCCGTGCGGAGCAGGGCGGCGACCTCGGTGGGGTGGTGCGCGTAGTCGTCGACGACGCGCACGCCGGCGACGGTGCCGCGGTCCTCGAACCGGCGGCCCGTGCCGCGGAACTCGCCCAGCCCGCGCACGACGGCGTCCGGGTCGGCGCCCACGGCCCACGCCGCGAGGTAGGCGGCCGCGGCGTTCGCGGCGTTGTGCTCGCCGGGCACGGCCAGCGTCAGGTCCGCGCCGGGCACCTCGGCGGAGCGCGAGGTGAGCGTGACGTGCCAGGCGCCGCCCTCGGGCCGCACCGGGCCGAGCACCAGGTCCGGCCCGTGCTCGTCGGTGCCGATGGCCGCGTCGGTGCCGTAGGTCAGGATGCGGACGCCGCGCCGGGTCAGCCGGTCCCGGACGGCCGCGACCAGCCGCGCGGCGCCGGGGTCGTCGAGGCAGGCGACGAGCGCGCCGCCGTCGAGGACCCGGTCGGCGAACGCCTCGAACGCCGCCTCGAACGCCTCGGCGGACCCGTAGTGGTCCAGGTGGTCGGGCTCGACGTTCGTGACGACGGCCACCGCGGGCGCGTACGCCAGGAAGGAGCCGTCGGACTCGTCGGCCTCCGCGACGAAGGCCTCGCCCGCACCCGTGCGGTACCCGGGGGTCGCGCCGTCGGCCGTCAGCACGGTGCCGCCGATCGCGTAGGACGGGTCGAGGACGACGTCGTCGCGCCCCGCCGCCGTCAGCGCCGCGGCGACCATCGTGGAGGTCGTCGTCTTGCCGTGCGCCCCGGCGACCGCGATGCCGATGCGCCCGGTCATCAGGGCGGCGAGCGCCTCGGACCGGTGCAGGACCGGCAGGCCGCGCTCCCGGGCGCGCGCGAGCTCGGGGTTGGACTCCCGGATCGCGCTCGACAGGACCACGGAGTCGACGTCCTCGACGTGCGCGGCGTCGTGACCGACGTGCACCGTGACACCCGCCGCGCGCAGGCCCGCCAGCGCCGGGCCCTCCTTCGCGTCCGAACCCGACACGGTCAGCCCGCGGGCGGCGAGCAGGCCCGCCACGGCCGACATGCCGGCACCGCCGACGCCGACCAGGTGCACCCGGCCGAGCCCGGCGAGACCCGCGGGGGGCGGGGGGGCGGGGGCTGGCGTCCACGACGGGGTCGCGGGACCGGGGGCGTCCGCCCCGGGGGCACCGTTGCCGGGGTCTGCGCACCGCCGTCGCCGGCAGCACCCGCCGCGACCCCCGCTGCCGCGCGCTCCGTCTCGGCCGCCCGCTCGGCCTCGGCCGCCTCCGCCGCCAGCCGCTCGGCCTCGGCCGCCTCCGCCGCCGCCACCCGCTCGGCCTCCTGGCGCTCCGCCTCCAGCCGCTCGGCCTCCGCGAGCCGCCGCTCCGCGTCCGCGAGCACGTCCTCGACGAGGTCCGCCACCCGGGCGGCCGCGTCGGGCACGCCGACCCGCGCGGCGGCGGCGCCCATGTCCTGCCGGGTCGCGGCGGCGGCGGGGGCGAGCAGCGGCAGCAGGTGCTCCGCGATCCACTCCCCCGTCAGCGCCTCGTCGGCGACGAGCAGGCCGCCGCCCTCGGCGACCACGGGCTGCGCGTTGAGCCGCTGCTCGCCGTTCCCGACGGGCAGCGGGACGTAGACGGCGGGGATGCCCAGGGCGGCGAGCTCGGCGACGGTGCCCGCGCCGGAGCGGCACAGCACGACGTCCGCGACGGCGAGCGCCTGCTCCATCTCGGCCAGGTACTCGCGGACGTGGTACCGCTCCGCGCCGGGCACCCCTCGGACCGCGGCGCGCACGGCCTCGGCCTTGCCGGCGCCGGTCAGGTGCAGCACC
Organism: Cellulomonas endometrii; assembly: GCF_949769265.1. Taxonomy (NCBI): domain Bacteria; kingdom Bacillati; phylum Actinomycetota; class Actinomycetes; order Micrococcales; family Cellulomonadaceae; genus Cellulomonas; species Cellulomonas endometrii. Next base: position 144,391 of record NZ_CATKPC010000004.1, read on the forward strand.
TCGGCCCCGGTGGCGAGCACCGCCCGCGCCTGCGAGGCGATCGCGCGGTTGACCGAGACGGCGCCGAGCGAGCCGCCCGTCACGAGCAGGGTGACCCGGTCGGGGTCGAAGCCGAGCTCCGCGGCGGCACGGCGGCGCACGGCGCCCGGGTCGGCGGCCCGCTCGGCGAGCAGGCGGACGATCTCGGGCCGCAGCGGCAGCCCCGTGACCTGCGCCCGCGGCAGGCGCGTGCCGGGGAAGGTGACGGCCACGGCGGCCGCACCGCGCGCGCCGAGCCGGTTCGCGAGCCCGGGCCGGGCGTTCTGCTCGTGCACGACCACCGGGATGCCGCGCGACCGCGCCGCGAGGTACGCGGGGGTCGAGACGTACCCGCCGAAGCCGACGACCGCCAGGGCGCCGAGGTCGTCGATCGCCGCGCCGGCGGCGTCGATCGCGGTCCGCAGCAGACGCGGCAGCTTGAACCAGTCGGGTGTGGGCCGGCGCGGCAGCGGGACCTTCGGCACCTCGTACATGTCGAGCCCGCGCTCGGGCACGAGCCGGGACTCGAGGCCCTCCGCGGTGCCGAGCACCGCGAGCCGCAGCTCGGGGTCGCGCGCGCGCAGCTCCTCGGCGACCGCGAGCAGCGGGTTCACGTGCCCGGCCGTCCCGCCGCCGGCCAGCAGCACCGCGCGGGGCCGAGCCGCCGCGTCGTCCGCCGAGCCCTCCGCCGGGAGGTCCTGCGGGGCGTCGGGTGCGGTCACGTGGTCCTCCGGTTCAGGCGCGGTGGCGCCGGTGGTGCGGGCGGTGCGGCTGGTGCGGTGCGGGCAGGGCCCGCGGGGTCCGGCGGTCAGGCACGGGTGCGGCCGATCACCGCGAGCGAGCGCCGCACGACGCTGGGCCGCGCGGCGAGCGCCTCCGCGGCGCCGGGTTCGGTCCGGGCGAACGAGATCACGACCCCGAGCGCCACCAGGGTCGTGATCAGCGCCGAGCCGCCCGCCGAGACGAGCGGCAGCGGGACGCCGATCACCGGCAGCAGCCCGACCACGACGCCCATGTTCACCAGCGCCTGGCCGATGATCCAGGCCGCGACGCCGCCGGTGACGATCTGCGCGAACGGGTCGCGGTGCCGGGCGATGATGCGGAACATCGCGAACGCGAGCACCCCGAACAGGGCGAGCACGAGCAGCGTGCCGATGAGGCCGAGCTCCTCGCCGATGATCGCGTAGATGAAGTCGTTGTGCGCCTCGGGCAGGTAGGACCACTTCTCGCGGCTCTGGCCGAGGCCGAGGCCGGCCCAGCCGCCCGTGGCGAGCGCCTGGAGGCCGTGCTTCGTCTGGTAGCAGCCGGCGGTCGGGTCGCAGTTGCCGCTGAACCAGTCGGTGATCCGGCTGACGCGGTTGCGGCTGCCGATCGCGAGGACGGCGACGGCGAGGCCCGCGGCGACCGACGCGCCCGCGAAGATCCGCATGGGCACCCCGGCGACGAACAGCGCCCCCGCCACGAGGATCAGCATGATGATCGCGGTGCCGAGGTCGTGGCCGAGCAGGACCATGCCGACGGCGCCCGCGGCGATCGGCAGCGCCGGGACCGCCGCGTGCTTCCAGTCGTCGAACATCGGCTGCTTGCGCGCCAGCACCGCCCCGAGCCACACGACCAGCGCGAGCTTGAGCGCCTCCGACGGCTGCGCCGAGAACCCGCCGATGGCGATCCAGCCCTGGTTGCCGCCCTTGCCCACGCCCAGCGGGGTGTAGACGAGAAGCTGGGCGAGCAGGCCGACGGCGAGCAGTGGCCACGCGAGGCGCTGGTACGCGCGTACCGGCAGGCGGGAGGCGACCCACATGAGCGGCAGCCCCATGACGGCGTACTGCGCCTGGCTGAAGAACACCGAGTACGGGGACTCTCCGCTCGCCAGCGCCTCGACGGAGGACGACGACAGCACCATGACCAGCCCGAGCACGAGCAGCAGCAGGGTGGCGCCGACCAGCAGGTAGTAGCTCGTCACGGCGCTGTTCCACTGCCCGAGCCGCGACGGCGTCGGGGTCGCCGCGGCGTCGGCCGGGGCGTGGGTCGTCTGGGCCATCGGGGCCGGGGTCACCCCCTCGGGAGCAGGGCGCGGACCTCGGCGGCGAACGCCTCTCCTCGCGCGGCGTACGAGGAGAACTGGTCCATCGAGGCGCACGCCGGCGCCAGCAGGACGGTGGTGCCGTCGCCGGCGCGCGAGTCCGCCAGGCGGCGGGCCTCGGTCACGGCGCGGGTCATCACCGTCCCAGTGTCACCGGGATCCACGCGCACGACGGGGACCTGGGGGGCGTGTCGGGCGAGCGCGTCGGCGAGCGGGGCGGCGTCCACCCCGATGAGGACCACGCCGTGCAGGCGGTCCGCGCGCGAGGCGACCAGCTCGTCGAAGGTCGCGCCCTTGGCCAGGCCGCCGGCGATCCACACGACGCTGCCCGGCGCGAACGCGGCGAGCGCGGCGGCGGCGGCGTGGGCGTTCGTGGCCTTGGAGTCGTCCACCCAGCGGACGCCGTCCACCTCGGCGACGGTCGCGATCCGGTGCGCGCCGGGCTCGTAGGCGCGCAGGCCCTCCCGGACCGCCTCGGGCGGCACGCCGTGCGCGAGCGCGAGGCCGGCGGCCGCCAGGGCGTTCTGCACGACGTGCGGCGCGAGCCCGTCGGGGCCGGCCAGGTGGGCGAGGTCGTCGAACGTCGCGAGCTCCGCGGCGTGCGTGTGCCGCAGCGTGGCGAAGCCCCGGTCGACGAGCACCCGGTCGACCAGCCCGAGCTGCCCGACCGACGGCGCACCCAGGGTGAAGCCGACGGCGACGGCACCGTCGGCGACGTCGGCCTCGCGGACCAGGTGCTCGGTGGTGGGGTCGGCGGCGTTGTAGACGCAGGCGACCTCGACGCCCTCGTACACCCGGCCCTTGTCGGCGGCGTACGCCTCCAGGGAGCCGTGCCAGTCCAGGTGGTCCGCCGCGACGTTGAGCACGACGGCGGCCTGGGCGGCCATCGACGTGGTGTGGTGCAGCTGGAACGAGGAGAGCTCGACCGCCAGCACGTCGAGCGCGGGGTCGGTGGCCGCGAGCACGACGGGCGTGCCGACGTTCCCGACCGCGGCGGTGCGCCGGCCGGCGGCCCGCAGCACCGAGGCGAGCATCTCGACGGTGGTGGTCTTGCCGTTGGTCCCCGTGACGGCCAGCCACGGCGCGGGCCCGTCGCCGGTGTCGCGGTCGACCCGGAGCCGCCACGCGAGCTCGACCTCGCTCCACACCGGCACCCCGGCGTCGCGCGCGGCGGCCAGCAGCGGGTGCGCGGGCGGCCAGCCCGGGGACGCGACGACGACGTCCACGCCCTCGAGCCCGCCGCCGGCCAGGAACGCGGGGACGTCGCGCGCGTCGGCGTCCGCGGCGCGGTCGTCCACCGTGGTCACCGTCGCGCCGAGCCCGCCGAGCACGTCCCGGGCGGCGCGCCCGGAGACGCCCAGCCCGGCGACGACGACCCGCGCCGACGCGAGCCGGGCGCGCGTGAGCCCCGCGGGGTCCCCGGCCACGGTCAGCCCGCCACCCACTCGGCGTAGAAGATGCCCACGCCGAGCGAGACGAACAGCCCGGCGATCAGCCAGAACCGGATGACGATCGTGACCTCGCCCCACCCCGAGAGCTCGAAGTGGTGGTGCAGCGGTGCCATCTTGAACACCCGCCTGCCGGTCAGCTTGAAGAACCCGATCTGGATGACGTCGGACATCACGATGATGACGAACAGGCCGCCGATGATCGCCGCGAGCACCTCGGTCCGGGTGACGATCGACAGGCCGGCCAGCGCCCCGCCGAGCGCCAGCGAGCCGGTGTCGCCCATGAAGATCTTCGCCGGGCTGGCGTTCCACCACAGGAAGCCGAAGCACGCGCCGGTGATGGCCGCGGCGACCACCGCCATGTCGAGCGGGTCGCGGGTGTCGTAGCACCGCGCGCCCCCGGTGAGGGCGCACCGCTGGTTGAACTGCCACACGCAGACGATCACGTAGGACCCGAACACGATGAGCGAGGCGCCCGTCGCGAGCCCGTCCAGGCCGTCCGTGAGGTTCACGGCGTTCGACCACGCGGTGATGAGGAAGTTGGCCCAGACCACGAACAGGATCGCGCCGAGCGTCGCCCCGGCGAACGCCAGGTCCAGGTTGGTGTCGCGGATGAACGAGATGCTGGTGGACGCGGGGGTGCGCGCCGTCGCGTCGGGGAACTGCAGCGCCAGCACCGCGAACGTGATGCCGACGAAGCCCTGGCCGACGATCTTCCACCGCGCCGACAGCCCGAGGCTGCGCTGGCGGGAGATCTTGATGAAGTCGTCCAGGAACCCCACCACGCCGAGGCCGGTCATGAGGAACAGGACCAGCACGGCCGACGCGCTCGGCAGGTTCCCGGTGGCGACCGCGGCCACCGCCCAGCCGAGCAGCGTCGCGGCGATGATGACGACGCCGCCCATGGTCGGCGTGCCGCGCTTGGTGTAGTGCGCGGTCGGGCCGTCCTGGCGGATGAACTGGCCGTACTGCTTGCTGACCAGGAAGTTGATGAACAGCGGGGTGCCCAGCAGGGCGACGACCATGGCGACGCCGCCGGCGATGAGGACGGAGATCACGCGCGCACTCCCGTCCCGGACGTCAGCCGGTCGCCGAGCTGCCACAGCCCGGCGTCCTGCGAGGACTTCACCAGCACGACGTCGCCGGGGCGCAGCTCCTGCTCGAGCAGCTCGGCGGCGGCGTCCACGTCCGGCACCATGACGACCTCGTCGCCCCAGGACCCCTCGCGGACGGCGCCCGCGGCGATGCCCTGGGCGCCCGTGCCGACGACGACCGTCAGGTCGATGTTGAGGCGCACGACCTGCAGGCCGATGGCCTCGTGCTCGGCGCGCGCGTCGGGGCCGAGCTCCATCATCTCGCCGAGCACGGCGATCGACCGGCGCTCACGCCCGGACAGCACGGCCAGCGCGCGCAGCGCGGCCCGCATGGAGTCGGGGTTCGCGTTGTACGAGTCGTCGACCACGGTGACGCCGTCGGCGCGCTCGACCACGTGCATGCGGTGGGGGCTCAGCGCGTCGGCGGCGCTCAGCCCCTCCGCGACGTCCTCCAGCGGGATGCCGACGGCGAGCGCGGCGGCGGCGGCGGCCAGCGCGTTGTGGGCGTGGTGCTCGCCGACCAGGCGCAGGCGCACGTCGGCCCGGCGCCGCTCCCCCGCGGGGCCGTCCTCGACGGGGGGCACGGGCCCGGCGTCGAGCGTGAACGCCGCGCGTCCGGCGCGGTCCACGCTCAGGTCGACGGCGCGCACGTCGGCGGCGGACGTGGTCCCGAAGGTGGCGACCGGCCCGGGGGCCTTCTCCGCCATCGCGATCACCCGCGGGTCGTCGGCGTTCAGCACCGCGACGCCCCCGGGCACCAGGCCCTCGACGATCTCGGCCTTCGCCCGCGCGACCGCCTCGATGCCGCCGAAGCCGCCGAGGTGCGCGTGCCCGACGACCAGCACCACCGCGACGTCCGGCGAGGCGATCTCCGTGAGGTACTGCAGGTGCCCGATGCCGGACGCCCCCATCTCGAGGACGAGGAACCGGGTCTGCTCGTCCGCGCGGAGCACGGTCAGCGGCAGGCCGATCTCGTTGTTGAAGGACTTCTCCGGCGCGACCGTCGGGCCCGCCGCCGCGCAGAGCTGCGCGAGCAGGTCCTTCGTCGTGGTCTTGCCGACCGACCCCGTCACGCCGATGACCCGCAGGTCGGTGCCGCCGGGCTCGACCGCGGCCTCCCGGAGCTGCGCGAGCACGGCGCGCGCCAGGTCGCCGAGCGCCTTCTCGACGTCGTCCACCACGACCGCGGGGAGCGGGACGGGGCCGCCGTCGTCCGGCCCGTCGTGGGTGAGCGGCCGCGCGGCGAGCACCAGGCCCGCGCCCGCGCGCACCGCGGCGCCGGCGTAGTCGTGGCCGTCCACGTGCTCGCCGGGCAGCGCCACGAAGAGCGAGCCGGGCTGGACCTGCCGGGAGTCGACGACCACCGGCCCGGTCACCACCGTCGCGGGGTCCAGGTCCTTCGGGGACAGCCGGCCACCCGTCGCGGCCGCCACCTGCGCCGCCGTCATCGCGATCACGCGTGCTGCTCCTGCGCCTGCCGCCCCTCGCGCGCCGTCAGGGCGGCGTCGGCCGCCCGCAGCACGTCGCGGTCGTTGTACCGGTGGAAGACCCCGGCGATCTCCTGGGTCGGCTCGTGGCCCTTGCCGGTGATGATGATGGTGTCCAGCTCCGTCGCGAGGTCGAGGGCGTCGTGGATGGCCTGCGTGCGGCTGGTGGCCTCGTGCACGTCGGCGAGGTCGGGGCGCTCGTCGCGGACCCCGGAGAGGATGGCCGCCCGGATGGACGCGGGGTCCTCCGAGCGGGGGTTCTCGTCGGTGACGACGAGCACGTCGGCGAGGCGCGCGGCGATCCGGCCCATGATCGGGCGCTTGCCCTGGTCGCGGTCGCCGTCGGAGCCGAACACGAGGACCAGCCGGCCGGGCGTGATCGGGCGCACCGCCTCGAGGGCGAGGACGAGCGCGTCCGGCGTGTGGGCGTAGTCCACGAGGCACAGCGGGCGGGCCGACGGGCCCCCGCGGCGCTCGATGACGCGCTCCATCCGGCCCGGCACGCCCTGGGAGCTGCCGACCGCGTCGATCGCGACGTCCAGGTCGACCCCGGCGCGGTGCGCGAGCACGACGGCCAGCGCGGCGTTGGACACGTTCACCAGCCCGGGCAGCGGGCTCGCCGCCGCGTGCTCGACGCCGTCCGGCCCGCGCAGCGTGAAGGTCGACCCCACGCCGTCCAGCCCGATCTCGGCGTCGACGACCGCCCAGTCGGCGGTCTGCGCCTCGGGCGTGCCCACGTGCGTGGCGACGGTCTCGACGGGGATCTCCGCCTCGGCGGCGAGCCGGCGGCCCCACTCGTCGTCGACCACGACCACGCCGCGGCGGGCGTGCCCGGGGCGGAACAGCTGGGCCTTCGCCTGGAAGTAGCCCTCCATGTCGCCGTGGAAGTCGAGGTGGTCGCGCTGCAGGTTGGTGAAGCCGGCGACGCCGAGCTCCAGGCCGTTCATCCGGCCGAGCGCGAGCGCGTGCGACGACACCTCCATCGCGGCGGCGGTCGCACCGCGCTCCAGCCCGAGCGCCAGCACCGACTGCACGACCGGGGCCTCGACGGTGGTGCGCGGGCTCTCGATCGCCTCGTCGCCGATCCGGAGCTCGACGGTGCCCATGACCACCGTGCGCTCGTGCGCGCGGCGCAGGGCCGAGTCGACGAAGTAGGTGGTGGTGGTCTTGCCGTTGGTCCCGGTGATCCCGACCGTGGCGAGGCGACGGCCCGGGTGGTCGTGCAGCCACGCGGCCATCGGTCCGGCCACGGCCCGGGGGTCGTCGGTCACGAGGACGGGCAGCGCGCGCAGCGCCGGCTGGTCCGCCGCGAGGTCCGCGAGCAGCCCGGCACCGGCGGCGTCCGTGACGACCGCCACGGCTCCCGCGCCGACCGCCTGCGGCGTGTGGGCGGCGCCGTGGGTGTGCGCGCCGGGCACCGCGACGAAGACGTCGCCGGGGAGCACGTCCCCGCTGGCGACGGTGATGCCCGAGGTCACGAGGTCCGACGGCACCGGCGCGCCGGCCCGGAGGAGCCCGAAGGCGTCGGCGAGGTCGGCGACCCGGCGGCTTCGGGGCTGCTCCGGCCGCAGCCGGCCCTGCGGGGACGTCATAGGGAGAATCTACCGCGCAGGTCGGTGACCCCCGCGACCGCAACGGTGTGACGGACGGTGCTCACGCGTGCCTCACCAGGTGGTCGGGAACAGCTGCGGCGGCGTGCCGCTGGGCGCGACGCCGAGCTCGGTGAGGGCGTAGCCGGCCACTTCCGAGAACACGGGCGCGGCCACGGTGCCGCCCCACTCGGACGTCCGCGGGTTGTGCAGCACGACGCTGAGCGCGATCGCCGGGTCGTCGGCCGGCGCGACGCCGATGAAGGACGCGGTGATGCCCTGCGAGCCGTCCGCCGCCCACGACTGCGCGGTGCCGGTCTTGCCGGCCACCCGGTAGCCCGGGATGTTCGCCGACGAGCCGGTGCCCTCGTCGACCGCGCTCTCCATCATCGTGAGCACGGTGTCCGCGGTGGTCTGCGACACGACCGGAGTGGCCGTGGGCGCCGCCGCCGGGGTGTACGTGCCGTCCGGCTCGTACCAGCCCTTGACGAGGTGCGGCGCGATCCGGACGCCGTCGTTCGCGATGGTCGCGAACACGTCGGTGGCCTGCAGCGCGGTGGACGACACGGCCTGCCCGAACAGCACGGCGTACTTCGACCGGCCGTCCCAGTCCTCCGCCGGCTTGAGGATGCCCGGCGACTCGTTCGGCAGCTCGATGCCCGTCCGCTGGCCGAACCCGAACTTCGACAGGTAGTCGTAGCGGACCTGCTGCGGGATGTTCTGGCCGATCATGACGGTGCCGGTGTTGGACGACTCTGCGAGGATGCCGGTGGTGGTCAGCCGCAGGCCGCTGTGCTCGTGCGAGTCCTTGAACGTCTGGTTGTTCGACGTCGTGTACTGGTACGGCACCTCGAACTGGCTCAGCGGGTCGACCAGACCCGTCTCGATCGCGGCGGCCATCGTGATGACCTTCGCGGTCGACCCGGGCTCGAACACGTCGGACACCGCGCTGGACCCGCCCAGCAGGTCCGTGGTGGCGCCGGGGTTGTTCGGGTCGACGGTGCGCGACTCGGCCATCGCGAGGATCTCGCCCGTCTTCGGGTCGAGGGCCACGATCGAGCCCGAGTCCGAGCCCGTCGCCGCGACCTGCGCCTCGATCGCCTGCATGGCCTTCCACTGCAGGTCGGCGTTGATCGTCAGCTGCACGCTGCGTCCGTCCGTCGCCTGCGTGGACTCCTCGTAGCCGCCCGGGATCTGCTGGCCGCCGCGACCGCGCTCGTACGTCGTGGTGCCGGGCGTGCCGGACAGCTCCTCGTCGAGCATCGCCTCGATGCCCTGCGCGCCGACGCCCTCGCCGTTCACCCAGCCGAGGATGTTGCCCGCCAGGTTCCCGTTCGGGTACATCCGCTGGGCGACCTGCTCGGCGCTGATGCCGTTGATCCGCAGCTCGCTGACCGCCTGCCACACCTCGGGCAGCACGTTGTCGGCAACCTTGCGCCACCCCGCGTCGCCGTCCAGCTTCGCGCCCAGCTCCGCGGCGTTGACGCCGAGCAGCGGGGCCAGCAGCTGCGCCGCGCCCGCCGCGCCGGAGTAGGTCTCGCCGTCGACCTTCGCCGACCAGGTGGCGACCTGCTTCTGGTTGACGACGATGTCGAACCGGTCCACCGAGGTCGCCAGCACCTCGCCCTGGGAGTCGGTGATCTGGCCGCGCGCCGCGACGATCTGCGCGGTCGTCAGCCGGTCCTCGAGCGCCTCGGCGGCGATCGCGTCGCCCTGGAAGCCCTGCAGCCACAGGAGCCGGCCGGAGAACACGGACAGCAGCAGCGCCACCACCACGACCAGGACGCCGCGGCGCCGGTTGAGGGTCCGGACGCTCGGGCCGCCGGGACGCCGGGGGCCGCGGGGGCCGACCGGGCCGCGCTGCGTCGGGACGGCGCTGGCGGCACGAGCAGCGGGACGCACGGCCCCGCCGGGACGGGCCGGGCGCGCCGGGCCGCTCGACCGGCGGGTCGGCGCCGTCACTGGCCCGCTCCCGCGCCGCCCTGCACCGTGCCGTCGGCCAGCCGCAGCCAGGCCGTCGGGCCGGCGGGCTCCATGCCGAGCTCCCGCGCCCGCTGGGCGAGGTTCGCGGGGGCCTTGTTCGCGTCGATCTCGGCCGAGAGCTGCTGCTCCGTGCGGGCCAGCTCCGCGAGGCGGACGTCCATGGTGCGCGTGGCGTAGGCGCCCGCCGCGAGCTGGGTGTTGAGCAGCAGCGCGGACAGCAGCGCCGCCGCGAGGATCGCCATGCACGTGACCACGAACGGCACGTGCGTGCGTGCCTGGGCCGGCGGGCGAACGAGCCGGAGCCGCGGGCGCGCCGGCGCCTGGGCCGGCTCGGCGGACGGACGGGGGCGGACGCGCGGGGCAGGCACCCGCGCTGCGGCCTGCTCGGCGCTCATGCGGTTCTCCTCGGTCCGGTACGGGGGCGGGTGCTGCGGCCGCCGCGGGGTCGGTCGTCGGGGGCAGCGGGGCGCAGGTGCTCGGGCGTCGCCCGCACCCGCTCCGCCCCGCGCAGCCGCACGGACTGCGAGCGCGGGTTGCGGGCGAGCTCGGCCTCGTCGGCCTCCTCCGCGCCCCGCGTCAGCAGCCGCAGGTACGGCTCGTGGGTGTCCGGCACGACGGGCAGCCCGGGCGGGGCGCTGATCTCGGCCCCCGCGGCGAACGCCCGCTTCACCAGGCGGTCCTCGAGCGACTGGTAGGCCTCCACGACGATGCGGCCGCCGACCACCAGCGACTCGACCGCCGCCGGCACCGCGCGCGCCAGCACCGCCAGCTCGTCGTTCACCTCGATGCGCAGGGCCTGGAACGTGCGCTTCGCCGGGTTGCCGCCGGTCTGCCGCGCCGCCGCCGGGATGCCCGCGCGCACGAGGTCGACCAGCTCGCCCGACCGCTCGACCGGCGCCTTCTCCCGCGCCTGCACGATGCGGCGGGCGATCCGGCCGGCGAACCGCTCCTCGCCGTACTCGCGCAGCACCCGCGTGAGGTCCGCCTCGCTGTAGGTGTTGAGGACCTCCGCGGCGGTCAGGCCGCGCGTCGGGTCCATCCGCATGTCCAGCGGCGCGTCCTGCGCGTAGGAGAAGCCGCGCTCCGCCTCGTCCAGCTGCAGCGACGAGACGCCGAGGTCCATCAGCACGCCCTGCACGCCGGGCAGCCCCAGCTCGTCCAGCACGTCCGGGATCTCGTCGTACACCGCGTGCACCGGGGTGAACCGGTCGCCGAACCGCTCCAGCCGGCCGGACGCGAGCCGCAGGGCCTCCGGGTCGCGGTCGATGCCGACCACCCGCACGTGCGGCATCGCGGCCAGCACGCCCTCGGTGTGCCCGCCCATGCCGAGCGTGGCGTCGACCAGCACCGAGCCGGGCTCCGCGAGCGCCGGGGCCAGCAGGTCCAGGCAGCGCTGCAGGAGCACCGGCGTGTGCCGGGACGCGGGGTCGCGCTCGGTCATGCGGGCCTCCTCTCGGCCGTGCTGCGGTGGGGTGCTGCGGTGGGGTGCTGCGTGGTGCGGTGCTGCGTGGTGCTCGTCGCGCTGGACCGGGGTGGTCGGGCAGCCCCTCCGCCGTCCGACCAGATCCCCCACCGGCCCTCTGACGCCGGGGAAGTGCGTCAGAGCTGCCGGGGGGAGGTCTCACCGGGCGGTGGTGGTGCGTCTCGTGCGGGTCCAGCGGGCGGTGCGGGTGGTGCGGTGGTCCGGGGTGGTGCGGTGCGTCGGTCAGAAGGCGCCGGGGAAGACCTCCTCGGCGGTCTCGGCGTACCCGGCCTCCTGCTGCGCCAGGTACGTCTCCCACGCCTGCAGGTCCCAGACCTCGACGCGGGTGCCGGCGCCGATCACGGCGACGTCCCGGTCCAGGCCGGCGTAGGTCCGCAGCATCGACGGGATCGAGATGCGGCCCTGCTTGTCGGGCACCTCGTCGGAGGCGCCGGAGAGGAACACGCGCAGGTAGTCCCGCGCCTGCTTGCTCGTCACCGGGGCCTGCCGGAGCTTGTCGTGCATCCGCGCGAACTCGTCGAGCGGCAGCAGGAACAGGCAGCGGTCCTGGCCCCGGGTCATGACCAGGCCCTGGGCGAGCTGGGGGCGGAACTTGGCCGGGAGGATCAGCCGCCCCTTGTCGTCCAGCTTCGGTGTGTGCGTCCCGAGGAAGGGCACAGAGGCGCCGATACCGGCCAGCGCCTGCTCGAACCCCACGTCCACCTCCCCCGGACCGCGCCCCCGGGCACCCCTCGGCACCCTGTGGCTCCACGGTACTCCACTTCACTCCACCTGTAACGGAGGAATCGGCGGCAGGCGGGTGATTCTGAGGCGTCCGCCCAGGTCAGCAGCGGTGGAGCGGGGTGGAGGACGCGGGGCGGACCGGACGGCGCTGGCGCCACCGCGCGACCGTGGTTCGCGGCGGGGCGAATCGCCGCAGCCAGCGCATCGGCGCAGGTCACCAGCGGTTTCCGGCCAGGACGCACCTGCGCCCTGCCCCGAGCCGGGAGTGCCGTGGAGCACCGTGGAGCGGCCCCGCACCGGCCGGGTGGGGGGATGTGGAGGAGGGAGGGAACCGGAGCACCCCCCACGCAGCGGCCCGGCCGCTTAGGCTTCCCCCAGCCGACCGAGGGGGTCCCATGCCGCGAGCACTGCCCGGCACGTCCGAGATGGACGAGCTCATCGACGTGACCGACCGGATGCGCGCGGGGATCGACCGCGTCGTCACCGGCCGGCCCGAGCTGGTCCGGACCACGGTCGCCGTGCTGCTCGCCGAGGGGCACCTGCTCCTCGAGGACGTGCCCGGCGTCGGCAAGACCACGCTCGCCAAGGCGCTCGCCCGCACGATCGACTGCACCGTCGGGCGGGTCCAGTTCACGCCGGACCTGCTGCCGAGCGACCTCACCGGCGTCACGATCTACCGCGCGGCCACCCAGGAGTTCGAGTTCCGCCCCGGGCCCGTGTTCTCGCACATCGTCATCGGGGACGAGATCAACCGCGCCTCCCCCAAGACGCAGTCGGCCCTCCTGGAGTCGATGCAGGAGGCGCAGGTCACCGTCGACGGCACGACCTACCCCCTGCCGCACCCGTTCCTCGTCGTCGCGACCCAGAACCCGGTCGAGATGGAGGGCACCTACCCCCTGCCCGAGGCCCAGCGCGACCGGTTCATGGCCCGCCTGACCGTCGGCTACCCGAGCGAGGAGGCCGAGCTCGCGATGCTGGACCTCCAGGAGACGTCCGACCCGCTCGCGCACCTGTCCCCCGTCACCGACGCCGCCCAGGTGGGCCGGCTGATCGCGGTCACCCGGCAGCTCTACGCGTCCCCCGCGGTGAAGCAGTACGTGGTCGACCTGGTCTCCGGCACCCGCGAGGACCCGGCCCTGCGCCTCGGTGCCTCCCCCCGCGCCGCGATCCAGCTGCTCCGCGCCGCCAAGGGCCTGGCGGCGGTCGGCGGCCGCGACCACGTGCTCCCGGACGACGTCCAGCAGCTGGCGGAGCCGGTGCTGGCGCACCGCGTGATCCTCAGCGCGGAGTCCCGCCTGTCCGGGCGCACCGCGCAGGACGTGATCGGCGACCTCGTCGCGCGCACCGGCGTCCCCGCCCCGGTGCGCACGGCGGTCCGCGACCGGACCGCCGCGGGCTGATGCGGCTCCGCCCGACCCGCCGCGGCGTGGGCCTCGTGGTCCTCGGCCTCGTCGTGGGCGCCGCCGGGACCGCGTTCGGGTCCACCGACCTCCTCACCATCGGCACGCTGCCCGTGCTGCTGGTGGTCCTCGGGCTGATCGGCGTCGGCGTCGTCGACCCCGGCCGCGGGCGCGGGCTGCAGACGCGCCGCTCCGTGCGGCCCGACCCGGTGCACGTCGGCCGCACCGCCGACGTCGAGGTCGAGGTCGCGCTGGCCCGCGGCGCCTCCCGGGCCCGGCTCACCGACCTGCGCCTGCGCGAGCAGGCGGCCGTCGAGCTGTCCGGGGGCCGGCCGCTGCGCGCCACCGTCGCCCGCGAGCCGCGGGCCGTCCGGCTCCGCTACCCCGTGCTGGCCACCCGCCGCGGCCGGTGGGCGCTCGGCCCCCTCGTGGTGTCCCGCACCGACCCCTTCGGCGTCGCGCGGGTGCAGGCGACGCTGGGCGACCGCGAGACCGTCACCGTCTGGCCGACCGTGGTGGACCTGCCGGTGCCCCGCGAGCTGCTGGTCGCCGAGCCCGAGCGGTCGGTGGTCGGCGCCCGGTCCCCCGCGGCCGACGACGCCGCGCTGCGCGACTACCGGATGGGCGACGACCTGCGCCGGGTGCACTGGCCCAGCAGCGCGCGGCGGGGCGAGCTCGTCGTGCGCTCGGACGAGCGCGCGGGCATGCGCCCCGTCACCGTGCTGCTGGACCAGCCGGCCCCCGGCGACGCGCTGGAGTGGAGCATCTCGCTGGCCGCGTCGGTCGCGGTCGCGCTGCACGCCGCGGGCCACCCGACGCACCTGCTCACGGGCGCCGCCATGGACGACCCGCGCGCGGTGCGCATGGAGGCCCCCGGGCGCGCGCAGCTCCTGGAGGCGACCGTTGACCTGGGCGGCCGGCCCGACGCCGCCACCGCCGAACGGGCGCTGCTCGCGGAGATCCGGGGGCTCGACGACGCCGACGGCGGCTTCGGCCTCGTCGTCGCGGTCCTCGGCGCGCAGGGCCCCGCCGGGCGCGCCGCCCTGGCAGGCGTCAGCCAGACCCGCCCGGCCTGGGCCGTCGTCCGCGGGGGCGAGCACGACGAGCACGCCGTCGCGACGGCCCGCTCCCTGCGCCGGGCCGGCTGGCGGGTGGTCCAGGCCGTCCCGGGCGAGGACCTCGCCGAGACCTGGTGGCGGCTGACCGGGAGCACGCGATGACCGGGGGCGGGCGATGACCGGGGGCACGGCGCTGCGCAGCGGGTGGCGGTCCCCGGCCGCCACCGCCCTGGTCGCCCTCGCCACCTGCACGGCGCTGGGCGCGCTCTCCGGCCTGCTCGCCGGCGGCTCCTGGTCCTGGCACGCCGCCCTCGCCGTCGCCGGGACGGCCGCCGTCGTCGGCGGCGTCCGCAGCATCACCCGGTCGACGTGGCTGCCGTCCCTCGCGGGGCTCGTCGCCGGCGCGTACGGGCTGCTCGCCTGGTACGCGACGCCACCCGGGTCGAACCCGCTGCTCCCCGGCCCCGGGACCGTCGAGCGCGCCGGCCAGCTGTTCGGCCAGGCCACGCAGCTCATCGAGACGTCCGTGGTGCCCATGCCGGTGTGGCCGCCGGTCGAGCTCGTCCTCGTCGGCGCGGCGCTGCTCGTGTTCCTCGCGGCCGACCTGCTCGCCGTGGGCTGCGGCATGCCCGCGCTCGCCGGGCTTGCGTACCTCGCGGTGTGGACCCCCGCGGTCGTCCTCGGGTTCCCCGGCAGCACGTGGGCGCTGGCGGCGACCGGCTTCCTGTACCTCCTGCTGCTCGCGCTCGCGCAGGTGCCCGTGAGCCGGGAGCGCGGCACACGCCGGGCGGCGGTCGTGGTCACCGGCGCCGCCGGGCTGGTCGTGGTCACCCTGGCCGCCGGCCCGGTCGTCGCCGCGGTGCCCGCGTGGTCGTGGCTGGAGCTGCCGGACGTCGGCACGGGCGCCGTCGGCCCGGTCCGGCTGGCCGACGACCTGGACCTGCGGGACAGCCTGCGGGAGCAGTCGTCGCAGGTGGTCCTCCGCTACACCGTCGACGGCGTGCGCTCGGACGACGACGAGAGCGACGCGCCCGCCGCGACGGCGTCGCTCGTCGGCCCGCTGCGGTCGTTCACGCTCCGCGACTTCGACGGCCGCACCTGGCAGCGCGACCCCGAGGCGCAGCTCGCCGAGTGGGACCCGGAGCGGCTCCTGTCCTCCGACCCGGAGCTGGTCGGCGCCGCGCCCGACGCCGGGCGAGGCACCCTGGCCGACGTGCGGGTCGAGGTCGGCGCCCTGCGGGAGCAGCGGCTGCCCGTCAGCACGTTCCCGCGCACGGTCGACATCGACGGTGCCTGGAGCTACGACCCGGCCCGCGACGAGGTCGTCGGCCGGGACCGCACCGAGGTCGGCACGACGTACCAGATGCTCGTCGAGGTGCCGGACCTCAGCCCCGAGCTGCTCCGCACCTCGACCGGCGACCTGCCCGACGACGTCGACGGATACCTCGACGTGCCCGGGACCGAGCACGAGGACGACCTGCGCGCCCTCGCCGCCGAGGTCACCTCGGGCGCAGAGACCGCCTACGACCAGGCGCTCGCGCTCCAGACGTACTTCCGGGACGGCACGCGGTTCCGCTACGACACCTCCGTCGACGCCGCGACCACCGACGACGCCGTCTGGGACTTCCTGGAGAGCCGGCGCGGGTACTGCGTGCAGTACGCCACCGCGATGACCGTCCTGGCCCGCACGCTCGGCATCCCCGCCCGGCTCGGGGTCGGGTTCCTGCCCGGCGACATCGGCTCCGACCAGGTGTACCGGGTGACGGGGGCCGACGCGCACGCCTGGCCCGAGCTGTACTTCCCCGGCACCGGCTGGGTGCGCTTCGAGCCGACCCCCGCCGTGCAGACCGGCCCGCCGCCCGCGTGGAGCAACCCGTACAGCGCCACGGCGCCGTCGTCCTCGCCCAGCGCCGCCGTCCCCCTGCCGAACGCCGTGCCCTCCGCCGGGGCCAGCACCGCGCCCGGCAGCTCGGGGAGCGGCCTGCCCGGCGGCACCACCGACGACGCCTCACGGGCGCCGTTCGTCGTCGTCGCACTCCTGGTCGCCGGCGTCGCCGCGGCCCTCGGGGCGCTCGCGCTGCGGCGGCGCCGCGGCCCCGCGCACCGGCTGACCCCCGAGCTCGCGTGGCGGCGCCTGCGCGACCGGTTGCAGCGCGCCGGGATCACCTGGTCCGACGCGCACACCCCGCGGCAGGCCGCGGCCTCCGTGCGGGACCAGGTGCTGGCGCGCCGCGGGCGCCCGCTCTCCCCCGACGGCGACCGGGCGCTCACCGCGCTGGCCCGCGCCGTGGAGCGCGACCGGTACGCCCCCGACCCGGACGCCCACGAGCCGGCGGAGCTGCAGGAGTGGATCGCGACGGTGCTGACCGACGTGAGCACGTCCACCCGGGGCGAGTCGCCGGAGGCGCTCCCCGCGCAGGCGTGACGCGCACCGCGCCGACGTCGTTTCGCCGAGATCGGCACTCCGCGGCCCAGGTCGGCACCGGGAGCTGCCGACGTCGGCCACGAGGTGCCGACCTCGGCCGACTGCGGACGTCCGCCGGTCGCGGCCGTCGCGGGCCGAGCGGCGCCGATCGGTCGCATGGCCGGGTCCGGGCGCGCGTGATCGTCCGAGCCGGTGCCGCCTGGCGGCCGCTCAGCCCAGCGGGGAAGGGGTCAGCGCCCCTGCTCCCGACGCCGGTCCCAGCGGTCCTCCATGCGGTTCATGAAGCTCTTCTTCTTCGGGGGCGCCGGCCGCGTCGCGGTGCCGTCGGGACGGACGACACCGACAGGTCCACCGGCCCGACGCGGACGCGTGAACGCGATCGCGACGGAGGCGAACATGACGACGAAGCCCAGGACCCCGAGCCACACCTCGGACGACGCGGCGCCGCCCACGAGCAGCAGCAGGCCGACGACGGCACCGATGCCGCCGAGGACATACCGCAGGACCGGCCGTCGACCACGCGAGGTGAGCGTGTTCGCGAGCCGGGGATCGTCAGACGTGAGCTGACGCTCCATCTGCTCCAGTACACGTTGTTCGTACTCGGAGAGAGGCATTCCGACCCCCGTGCTCCGCCGTCGGGACTTCTTCGCCTCAGGATAGATGGCGTTCGCGGAAGTCGGTAGTCGGCGCCTCACCCGTCCCGAGTGACATCGGGCGCTCGGGCTGCAACGGCGCCTCGCCGGTGTCTCCGGGCTGCCGCGGGTCGCCCCGCCGCACGGTCCGCCCGACCGCGGGGGTGCCCGCGCCGATGGCCGACCGGCCGAACCGCTCGCGCACCAGATCCATCGCCCGCTCGGCGTCGCGGCGGGCGTCGACGTTCTCCGCCACCGCCTCCTCGAGCGTCGGCTGCCGCACGGCGTCCGCGGCCGGGACCAGCCCCTCCGCACGCACGCCGACGAGCCGCACGGGGAGGCCGCCGAGGTCCGCCGCGGCGAGCAGCTCCCTCGCCGCGAGGTAGATCTCCCGCCCGACGTCCGACGGCTGCGGCAGCGTCCGCGAGCGGGTGAGCGTCCGGAAGTCGGAGGTCCGCACCTTCACCGACACCGTCCGGGTCGCGAGCCCCTGCGCGCGCAGCCGGCCGGCGCACCGGTCGGCGAGCTCGAGCGCCTTGCTCTCCACGACGCGCATGTCGCGGACGTCGACCGCGAAGGTCTCCTCCGCGCCGACGCTCTTCTCCTCACGGCCGGGCGTGACGGGCCGCGGGTCCCGGCCCCACGCCAGGTCGTACAGATGCGCGCCCGCCACGCGGCCGACCGCCCGCTGCACGGTGCCGACGTCGCTGTCCGCCAGCTCGGCGACGGTCCGGATGCCCCAGCGCTCGAGCGAGGCCGCTGTGCGCTCCCCCACGCCCCACAGGGCACCGACGGGCAGCACCCGCAGGAAGGACACGGTCGCGTCCTTGGGGATGAGCAGCACGCCGTCCGGCTTCGCGTGCCCGGAGGCGAGCTTCGCGACGAACTTCGTGGCCGCGACCCCCACCGAGCAGGTGATGTCGTGCTCCGCCTGCACGCGCTCCCGGACGAGCGCGGCGATCCGGGTCGGGCTGCCGAGGCGCCGGCGCGCACCGCTCACGTCGAGGAACGCCTCGTCCACGCTCACCTGCTCGACCAGGGAGGTGACGTCGCGCAGGATGCTCATCACGCTGCGCGAGACCTCGTCGTACGCGTGGTGGTCGGGCGGGACGACGACGGCCTGCGGGCACATGCGGCGCGCGGCCGACATCGGCATCGCCGAGTGCACGCCGAACGCCCGGGCCTCGTAGGTCGCCGCGAGCACGACCGACCGCTCCGAGCCGCCCACGATCACCGGCTTGCCGCGGAGGTGGGGGCGCCGCGCGAGCTCCACGGACGCGAAGAAGGCGTCCATGTCCACGTGCAGGATCGAGCACCCGTCCTCCTCGGCGCCCCAGTCCCGCCGCGCCTCCTGCGAGCGGGGGCCTCTGCTCATCCGGCGCGCGCCTCGCCGATGCCGCCGGCCATGCCCGCGGCCTCGAGCTCCTGGCGCACGATGTCCAGGAAGTCCTCCGCGTGGCACAGCACCTGCTCGGCGCGCGCCGCGCTCACCGCGTCGAACCGGCCGGCGTCGATCGCGGCGCGCAGTCCGGCGCCGCCTGCGAAGTAGCTGGACCAGCGACCGAGCTCCGGCGCGACCTGGTCCAGCAGCTCCCAGACCGTCCGCGGGGCGCGCCGGCCGGACAGCGGCTGCCGCTCGGCCAGCACCGCGGCACCGGCCCGCAGCGCGGCGAGGTGGGCGTGCGTGAACTGCTCCCAGGGCTCCGGGGAGAACTGCGCCGCGACCAGCTCGGCGTCCGCACGCTGCAGCAGCTCCGCCGCGCGGCCGGACAGCCCCGGTGCGGCGCTCCGCGGGGCACGAAGGGTGTTGACCGGCATCGCGCACCTCCCTCTCTCGACTTCCCCAGTATCGAACACCTGTTCGAACGCGTCAACCCGTACGGTGGGGCGATGGCGTCCCGTGACCGATCCGGCAGGCCAGCCTCCCACCGACCACCGACACGGGCCGCTGCGCGCCGGACGCCCGCGTGGCCCGAGGGGCCGGTCCCGATCGCGACGGGCACCGCCGAGGTCCAGACCTCCCCGGACGACCCGGACGCCGTCACGCTCCTGGTCAACGGCGTGCCGAGCTCGCACCTCGACCTCGCGGACCCCGAGCGGCTCGACTTCGAGTACATGCAGCAGATGGCGGCCGTCCTCGACCACCTGCCGCCGGCCGACGGCCCGTTCCGCGCCGTGCACCTGGGCGCTGCCGGCTGCGCGATGGCCCGCTGGGCGCACTCCCGGTTCCCCGGCGCCCGCCAGGTCGCCGTCGACCTGGACCCGGTGCTGGTCTCGCTGGTGCGGGAGTGGTTCGACCTGCCCCGCTCGCCCGCCCTGCGGCTGCGCGCGGGCGAGGCGCGGGCGGAGCTCGCCACGCTGCCGGGCTCCAGCGCCGACGCCGTGCTGCGGGACGTGTTCGCCGGTGACCGCACGCCCCCGCACGTCACGACCGAGGAGTTCGTCCGGGACGTCGCGCGGGTGCTGCGGCCCGGCGGCGTCTACCTCGCGAACTGCGCCGACCGGCCCCCGCTCGCCCTGGCGCGCGCGGAGGCGGCGACCGTCGCGACGGTGTTCGCCCACGTGGGCGTGGTGTCGGAGCCGGCGCTGCTGCGCGGCCGCCGGTACGGCAACCTGCTCGTGGTCGGCACCGACGACCCGGACGTGCTCGCGAGCGCCCCGCTGGCCCGGGCGCTGCGGTCGCTGCCCGTGCCGGCCCGGCTGCTGGCCGGTGACGAGCTGCGCGCGTTCGTCGGCCGGACCCCGCCCCTGCGCGACGCGGCGCCCGAGGTGGAGCCCGACGGCGACGTCGACGCGGGCTAGCGGCACCGGGCGCGACCGGCACCGGGCGCGACCGGCACCGAGCGCGACCGGCACCGGGGACGAGCGGCGGCGGCGACCCCGGACGCGGACGAGGCCGCACCCCCGAAGGGATGCGGCCTCGTCACGGAGAGCCCGTCGGTGACGGGCGCGTCCGTCGGATCAGAGCGGGCGGACCTGCTCGGCCTGCGGGCCCTTGGGGCCCTGCGTGATCTCGAACTCGACGCGCTGACCCTCCTCGAGGCTGCGGTAGCCCGAGGAGTCGATGGCCGAGTAGTGGACGAAGACGTCGGCGCCGCCGCCGTCCTGGGCGATGAACCCGTAGCCCTTCTCAGCGTTGAACCACTTGACAGCACCCTGTGCCATGTTCTTGTCCTTCTGTCCATCCGGTGACGATGCGGGGCCCCGTGCCCCGGACCGTGCCGCAATGCCTATCCCGCGTCCTGCACCGGGTGCACCAGCCGGATGGCTGGAAGGTGCCGCCGGGCTCTCCCCGAGGGGTTCCCGCCGGCGCCGGTCAAGCGTCAGTACGTCACTGCAACACGGCGATCTTCTCACGCAGGTCATCGGCGCGCCATGGTTCTTCCCGCCCGGGATCCGGCTCCCCGACAACGATCCGGTCACGGAACGGTCACAGGACGACCACGGGCCACGTCGGGCGGCGACAGGCAGCGCCGGGAGCCGAGACGCGCACCGCCCCCGCGTCAGACCACGAGCCCCGGGTGGGCCCGGCGGGCCCGGCGGCGGCCGACCAGCATGCCGACCACGCCGACGGCCCACGGCACGGCCACCCACGCGAACGCGGCCCGGAACGCGTCGAGGTCGCGCGCGCCGCCCCCGACGCGGTCGAGCACCACGCCCACGACGAGCATGGTCACGAGCGCACCCACGAAGCCGCCGGTGTTGACGAACCCGGTCGCCGTCCCGAGCCGCTGCGGCGGGGTGCACGACCGCGCCACGTCGAACGCCACGAGCGACGTCGGCCCGCCGACGCCGACCACGACGACGAACAGCGCCAGCACGCCCGCCGGCACCGGGACGTCGGGCACCGTGACGGCGAGCCACGCGAGCCCGATCGCGACGGAGGTGCCGAGCGCGAGCGGCGTCCGCGCCGACGGGTGACGGCCGACGACCACGCCGACGACCGGCCCGGCGACGACCGCCGCGACCACGTTGAGCGTCAGGAGCGCGCTGGCCTCCCCCGCGGTGCGCCCCTGCCCCTCGACGAAGAACGCGAACCCCCACAGGAGCACGACGACGTGGTTGCTGAACTGCCCGGACAGGTGCATCCAGAACCCGAGCCAGGCGCCGGGGTCCCGCAGGACCGCCCGCAGCGCCCGCGGCTCCCGGGGCGGGCGCACCCGCGCCGGGCCGACGCGCCGCCGCAGCAGGCCCACGCGGCGCCCGCGGGCCGACCGGCCGGCGTCCGCGACCTGCGGCGGTTCCGGCGCGTCCCGCACGACCGCGAGCACGGCCACCGCCGCGACGACGCCGACCGCCGCCAC
Source organism: Cellulomonas endometrii (assembly GCF_949769265.1). NCBI lineage: Bacteria > Bacillati > Actinomycetota > Actinomycetes > Micrococcales > Cellulomonadaceae > Cellulomonas > Cellulomonas endometrii. The sequence continues at coordinate 166,118 of NZ_CATKPC010000004.1, forward strand.
CGACAGGAACGTCGTCCGCCAGCCCTCGGCGTGCAGCAGCGCCACGACCGGGACCGCCGACAGCACCTGCCCGACCTGGCCGACCGACCCGGTGAGCTGCGTCATCAGCGGGACCCGCCGGACCGCGAACCACGCCGGCACCAGCCGGACGACCGAGACGAACGTCAGCGCGTCACCGGCCCCGACCAGCACCCGGCCGGCGAGCACCCAGGTCGCGGACGGCGCGAGCGCCAGGACCGTCTGGCCGAGCGCCATGCCCAGCGCGCCGGTCGCGACGAGCACGCGCGGGCCGTACCGGTCGAGCAGCACGCCGACGGGCACCTGCAGCAGCGCGTACACCACCAGCTGCGCGACGGCGACGGTGGCGAGCAGCGCGGACGAGATGCCGAACCGCTCGGTGACCTCCAGCGTCGCGACGCCGAACGACGACCGGTTCATGATGGCGACGACGTAGGCGCCGACGCCGACGGACCAGACGAGCAGAGCGCGGCGGTCGGAGGTCACGTGCAGCCATTCTGCCGTGCCGGACCGCCGCGCCCGTGCGCGGTCGTCGTGCGGGGGTCAGCGCCCCGGGTTCTCGCCGCCCTGCTCCGCGAGGAACCGCTCGAACTCCTCGCCGAGCTGGTCCGCGGTAGGGATCTCGGAGGTCTCGGCCAGCAGGCTGGGCCGGCCGATGTTCCGGCTGAACGCGTCGTACTGCTGCTCGAGCGCGTGCACGACGGCGGCGACCTCGGGCGAGTCCTCGACCTGCCGCTCGACCTCCAGCAGCGTCTCCTCGGCGGCGGACGCCAGCTCGCCCAGGTCGAGCTCCAGCCCCGCGGCGCGCTGCACGTGCTCGAGGCCGGTGATGCTCGCCTGCGGGTACGGCGACTGCGCGAGGTAGTGCGGGACGTGCACCGCGAACCCCATGGCGTCGTGCCCGGACTGGCCGAGCCGGATCTCCAGGAGCGAGCCGGCGTCGGCCGGCACCTGCACGGTCCCGAACCAGGACGTGTAGTCGGCGACCAGCTCCGGGCGGTTCGCGTGGGCGGTGACCGAGAGCGGCCGGGTGTGCGGGATGCCCATGGGTATCCCGTGCATGCCGACCGTCAGGGGGACGTCGAACCGCTCGACGATCTGGCGCACCGCCGCGGCGAACCGCTCCCACTGCACGTCGGGCTCGACGCCGTGCAGGAGCAGGAACGGGACCCCGGACGTGTCGCGCACGAGGTCGATCGCGAGCTCCGGCTCGTCGTACTCGCCCCAGTGGTCGGAGTCGAACGTGACGGTGGGGCGCCGGGAGCGGTAGTCGAGCAGCTGGTCGACGTCGAAGGTCGCGAGCCGCTCGCTCGACAGCTGCTCGGTCAGGTGCTCGGCGGCGAGCCGCCCGGCGCCGCCGGCGTCGACGAAGCCCCGCACCGCGTGCACGAGCACCGGCCCGCTGCCTCCCGCGGCCCGCGCCTCGACCTCGGCGGCCACGACCGGGTCGACGGCGTAGATCTCGCTCGGGTCCAGCATGGGTCCTCCTGGTGTCGCGAAGAGCTGTGCCGTCGCTGCGACGGCGTTCCGAGGATCACAACACCGCGGGCCACCCACCTCTTCCCGCGTCCGGACACGCGTCCTCGCAGGTGCGGCCGGACGGGTGGCCGGACGCGGACGTGCGTGACACGGCACGCCGGCGATGGCGGATAATGGACGGCCGCTCGCGCCGGGTGCACCCCGGCGGACACGCGCGGCAGGACGACCGACGGGAGCAGGCGTGAGCGGGATCGAGGCGCAGCTGGCCGCCGAGCAGCAGGTCGTGGACCGGCTGTACGCGCGGCTCGACGAGCTGCGGGAGCAGACCCGCGAGCGCCTGGCGGAGGTGCGCCGGGTCGGCCCGTCCGGCTCCCCGCAGAACCGCTCCGAGCGGGACGCGTTCGCGACGCTCTACGAGGACCGGCTGGCCCGGCTCGAGGCCGTCGAGGACCGCCTCGCGTTCGGGCGGCTCGACCTGTCGGAGGGCGGGCGCCGGTACATCGGCCGCATCGGGCTGAACGACGCCGAGCACGCGTCGCTGCTGACCGACTGGCGCGCGCCCGCGGCCCAGTCGTTCTACCGGGCCACGTCCGCGCAGCCCGACGGCGTGCTGCAGCGCCGGCACCTGGTGACGCGCGGACGCCGGGTGACCGGGCTCGAGGACGAGGTCCTGGACCTGGACGCGCTGGCGGACGGCGACGCGGCCGACCAGCTCGGCGAGCTGTCGGGTGAGGGCGCGCTGCTGGCGGCGCTGGCGGCGCGGCGCACCGGCCGGATGGGCGACATCGTCGCGACGATCCAGGCGGAGCAGGACGCGATCATCCGCGCGGAGCTCGCGGGCGCGCTGATCGTCCAGGGCGGCCCGGGCACCGGGAAGACGGCCGTGGCGCTGCACCGCGCGGCCTACCTGCTCTACGCGCACCGCCGGACGCTGGAGCGCTCCGGCGTGCTGCTGCTCGGGCCCAGCCGGACGTTCCTGCGGTACATCGACCAGGTGCTGCCCTCGCTCGGCGAGACCGGCGTCGTGTCGACGACGGTGGGCGAGCTGTTCCCGGGCCTCGTGGCCTCCGGCGAGGAGGACGACGTCGTCGCCGAGATCAAGGGCCGCCTGGTGTGGCGCCGGATCATCGAGCGGGCCGTGCGCCAGCGGCAGCGGGTGCCGGAGCAGCCGACGACCGTGAAGATCGACGGCCGCACGATCGTGGTGCGCCCGAACGACGTCCGGTCGGCGATCGCCCACGCCCGCCGCGGGCACCGGCCGCACAACCAGGCGCGCGTGACGTTCGTGCGCGACATGCTGGGTCGGCTCGCCGAGCAGTACGTCAGCCAGCTCGGCTGGTCGGTCGCGCCGGACGAGCGCGGCGAGATCATCGAGGAGCTGCGCACGACCCGGGAGATCCGCGTCGCGCTGAACCTCGCGTGGATGCCGCTGACGGCGCAGGGCCTGGTGGCGGCGCTCCTGTCCCGGCCGGCCCGGCTGGACGCGGCGGCGCCCGAGCTCTCCGCCCACGAGCGCGCGGCCCTGCTGCGCGACGCCGACGCGCCGTGGACCGCGGCGGACGTGCCCCTCCTGGACGAGGCGGCCGAGCTCCTCGGCGAGGACGACCAGGCCGCGCGGGCGCAGGCCAAGCACGACGCGACGCAGCGCGCGCAGGAGCTCGACTACGCGCGCCAGGTGCTCCAGCAGTCCGGGGGCGGCCTGGTGTCCGCCGAGCTGCTGGCCGACCGGTTCGCGTCCAGCGGACCCGCCCTGACGACCGCCGAGCGCGCCGCAGCCGATCGCACGTGGACGTACGGCCACGTGGTCGTCGACGAGGCCCAGGAGCTGTCCCCCATGGCGTGGCGGATGGTGCTGCGCCGGGTCCCGACCCGCTCGCTGACGGTCGTCGGCGACGTCGCGCAGACCTCGACGGCCGCCGGGACGCGGGACTGGGCGGCCACGTTCGACCGCGTGCTCGCGGGCGGGTGGCGGCTCGCGGAGCTGACCGTCAACTACCGCACGCCGGCGTCGGTGGCCCGGACGGCCGAGCGCGTCGGGCGCGCGGCGGGGCTGCCCCTGAGCCCGACGACCTCCGCGCGGGACGTCGAGGACGCGCTGCGCACCGAGAGCGTCGACGCCGCGCAGGTCGCGGAGACGGTGGCACGGGTCGCGGAGGAGGCCCTCGCGGAGGTGCGGGACGCGAACGGCGCCGGGCGCGTGGCGGTCATCGCGGCCCCCGAGTCGGTGCGCGTGCTGGCCGCGGTGCTGCCCGGGGCCGGCGCCACCCGCGCCGGGGCGCCGGACCTCGACGCGCCGCTGACGCTGATGACCCCCACGCAGAGCAAGGGCCTGGAGTTCGACGTGGTGGTGCTGGTCGAGCCGGCGGACGTGCTCAAGGGCGGCGCCGGTGACCTGTACGTGGCGATGACCCGCCCGACGCAGGGGCTGCGCGTGGTGCACTCCCGCCCGCTGCCGGCGGGGTGGCACGGGCCGGACGGGGACTGAGTGTCCGAGGACCGGGACCGGCTTGGAGCCGGGAGCGGCGAGGCGCACCATAGGGGCGTGCTACGCGCCCTGCTCCTCGAGAACCTGCACCCCCAGGCCCGCGCCATCATGGAGGCGGCCGGCTACGAGGTCGTCACGCGCTCCGGCGCGCTGGACGAGTCCGAGCTGATCGAGGCCCTGCAGGGGGTGCACCTGCTGGGCATCCGCTCCAAGACGCAGGTCACCGAGGCCGTGCTGGACGCCGCGACGGACCTCGTCGCGATCGGCGCGTACTGCATCGGGACCAACCAGGTCGACCTGCACGCGGCGGCGTCCCGCGGCGTCGCGGTGTTCAACGCGCCGTTCTCCAACACCCGCTCGGTGGTGGAGATCGCGCTCGCCGACATCATCGCGCTGACCCGGCGCCTCACCGTGCTCGACCGCTCGATGCACGACGGCGTCTGGAACAAGTCGGCCGAGGGCTCGCACGAGGTGCGGGGCCGCACGCTGGGCATCATCGGCTACGGCAACATCGGCACCCAGCTGTCGGTGCTGGCCGAGAACCTGGGCATGTCGGTCGTGTTCTACGACACCGCCGAGAAGCTGGCCCTGGGCAACGCGCGGCGCGCCGACTCGCTCGACGAGCTGCTCGACGTGGCCGACATCGTCACGCTGCACGTCGACGGCCGCAGCGGCAACGCCGGGCTGTTCGGCGCGAAGCAGTTCGCCCGCATGCGGGAGGGCGCGATCTTCCTCAACCTGTCCCGCGGCTTCGTGGTCGACTACGCCGCCCTGCGCGACGCGGTCCTGTCCGGCCACGTCGCCGGTGCGGCGGTCGACGTGTTCCCCGTCGAGCCGAAGCGCAAGGGCGACCCGTTCGAGTCCGAGCTGCGCGGCCTGCCCAACGTGATCCTGACCCCGCACACCGGCGGCTCCACGGAGGAGGCGCAGGAGGCGATCGGCCAGTTCGTGTCCAACAAGCTGCGGGACTACCTCGGCACCGGCACGACGATGCTCAGCGTCAACCTGCCGAACCTCACGCTGGAGCCGCGCGAGGGCGTGCACCGGCTGGCGTACCTGCACCGCAACGTGCCCGGCGTGCTCGCGGCCGTCAACCAGACGCTCGCGGAGCACGGCGCGAACATCGAGGGCCAGCTGCTCGCCACCCGCGGCGAGGTCGGCTACGTGGTCACGGACGCCGGCTCGGTGGAGCGCGAGGTCGTCGAGGCGCTGCGGTCCCGCCCGGAGACCATCCGCCTGCGCGTCGTCTCCTGACGCCCCGGCCCGATACGGTCGGGGACGTGCACCTCGCCGACCCCGACCGTCACGACCGTCTCCCCCTGCGCCGGGCCGGCCGCACCGGGCTGGACCTGCCGGCGGTGACGCTGGGGCTGTGGCAGAACTTCGGGGACGCCACGCCGTTCGCCGACCAGCGCGCGCTCGTGCTCGGCGCGTTCGACCGCGGCGTCGTGCACCTGGACCTCGCGAACAACTACGGCCCGCCGCCCGGTGCCGCGGAGGAGAGCGTCGGCCGGCTGCTGGCCACCGACCTCGCGCCGTACCGGGACGAGCTGCTCCTCGCGACGAAGGCCGGGTACCGGCAGTGGCCCGGCCCGTACGGCGAGCACGGGTCCCGCAAGTACCTGCTCGCGTCGCTGGACCAGTCCCTGCGCCGCCTCGGCACCGACCACGTCGACGTCTTCTACAGCCACCGGTTCGACCCGAGCACCCCGCTGGAAGAGACGATCGGGGCGCTGCGGACGGCCGTCGACTCCGGCCGCGCGCGGTACGCGGGCATCTCCTCCTACTCCGCGCGCAGGACGCAGGACGCCGTCCGGGTCGCGGAGTCGATGGGGCTGCGGCTCGCGCTGCACCAGCCGTCCTACTCGATGCTGAACCGGTGGGTCGAGCAGCCCGACGACGCGGCCGGCGGCCGGGCGCTGCTCGACGTGGCGTCGGACGCCGGGCTGGGCGTCGTGGCGTTCTCGCCGCTCGCGCAGGGCATGCTCACCAGCAAGTACCTCGGCGGCGTGCCGGAGGACTCCCGCGCCGCGCGGGGCGGGCCGCTGCGCGCCGAGTACCTGAGCGAGGAGAACCTCGCGCGGGTCCGGGCGCTGGCGGCGGTCGCGGAGGCACGGGGGCAGTCGCTCGCCCAGCTTGCGATCGCCTGGGTCCTGCGGGACCCGCGGGTGACGTCGGTGGCGCTCGGCGCCCGGACGCCGGAGCAGCTGGACGAGAACCTCGCCGCGGTGCGCGGCCCGGCGCTCACGGACGCGGAGCTGGCGGAGATCGACCGGCACGCGGTGGACTCGGGGATCAACCTGTGGGGCTCGCGGTCCTCGGACCTGTGAGCGGCGCGGCGACCTGCACACCACCCACCCGGAAGTCCCGGGTTACGCCCGCGTAGGTTACGGCCGCGTAGGTTACGGTGGGCTCGTGACCGCATTCACGCGACCCTGGCACTCCTCCTACGCCCCCGGCGTCCCGCCGGAGGTCGACGTGCCGGACGAGCCCCTGCTCGACGCTCTCGACCGGTCGGCGGCCGCCTGGCCCGACCGGGTGGCCGTCGACTTCCTGGGCGCGGCGACCACCTACGCCGAGCTCGCCGACGCCGTCGCCCGCGGGGCCACCGTGCTGCGCGACCTGGGCGTGCGCGCGGGCGACCGGGTGGCGATCGCGCTGCCGAACTGCACCTCGCACATGGTCGCGTTCTACGCCGCGCTGCGGCTCGGCGCCGTCGTGGTCGAGCACAACCCGACGTACAGCGCCGGGGAGCTCGGCCACCAGCTGGCCGACTCCGGCGCGACCGTCGCCCTCGTGTGGGAGAAGGCCGTCGCCGCGGCGCTGGAGTCGCAGCCCGGCACGGACCTCCGCACCGTCGTGGCCGTCGACGTGTCCGCCGACCTGCCCGCGGTGAAGCGGCTCGCCCTGCGCCTGCCGGTGCCGTCCGCCCGCGCCACCCGCGCCGCGCTGCGCGCCGCCCTGCCCGCCGGCACCCCGGTCTGGCACCGGCTCGTCGCCGCCGCCCCGCCGCTGCCGGTGGACCACCCGCGCCCCACCTCCCGGGACGTCGCGCTGCTGCAGTACACCGGCGGCACGACCGGCACCCCGAAGGCCGCCGTCCTGACCCACCGGAACCTGGTCGCGAACGCGGTGCAGGGCCAGGCGTGGACCCAGGCGGAGGCGGGCACCGAGACGATCTACGGCATCCTCCCGTTCTTCCACGCCTTCGGGCTCACGCTCTGCCTGACCTACGCCACGCGCGTCGGCGCCACCCTCGTCGCGTTCCCCAAGTTCGACCCGGCCGCCGTGCTGTCCGCCCAGAAGCGGCGCCCCGGCACGTTCCTGCCCGCCGTGCCGCCCATGCTCGACCGGCTCGCGGCCGCGGCGGAGAAGAAGGGTGCGGACCTGACGTCGTTCCGGTACGCGATCTCGGGCGCCATGTCGCTGTCCCCCGCGACCGCGCACCGGTGGGAGGCCCTCACCGGCGGGCTCGTGATCGAGGGCTACGGGATGACGGAGACCTCCCCCGTCGCGCTCGGCAGCCCGCTGTCCCCCGACCGGCGCCCGGGCGCCCTCGGCCTGCCGTTCCCGAGCACCGACATCCGCGTCGTCGACCAGGAGGACCCGACCCGCGACGTCGAGCCCGGGCAGCAGGGCGAGCTGCTGATCCGCGGGCCCCAGGTGTTCCAGGGCTACTGGGGCCGGCCCGAGGAGACGGCGGAGCAGCTGCTCGAGGGAGGCTGGCTCCGCACGGGCGACGTGGTGCGGCTCGACGACGACGGCTTCGTGGTCCTGGTCGACCGGATCAAGGAGATGATCGTCACCGGCGGCTTCAAGGTGTACCCCTCGCAGGTCGAGGAGCGGCTGCGCACGATGCCCGGGATCCGTGACGTCGCCGTCGTGGGGCTGCCGGGCGGCGACCTGGGCGAGAAGGTGGTCGCGGCGATCGTCACCGAGCTCGGCGCGCACGTGGACCTGAACGCGGTCCGCGAGTGGTGCACCGACCGGCTCGCCCGGTACGCCGTCCCCCGCGAGCTCGTCATCCTCACCGAGCTGCCGCGCTCCCAGATCGGCAAGGTCCTGCGCCGGGTGGTCCGCGACGACCTGATGGCCGGCACCGCCTGACGCGTGACGCACGACGGCCCCGCACCTCGCCGGTGCGGGGCCGTCGTCGTCCTCGGGTCCGTCGTGGTCCCCGGGGGCGTCAGCCGGCGGTGACCGGCAGGTTCCGCGCCCACCAGTCGAGCACGTGCTCGAACCGGACCAGGCGGTGCTGCGGGCGGCCCGACCGGGTCAGCTCGTGGCCCTCCCCCGGGAACAGCAGCAGCTCGGACGGCACGCCGCGCCGCTTGAGCTCGGCGAACCACCGCTGACCCTGCTCCACGGGGCAGCGCCAGTCCTGCTCGGAGTGGATCACGAGCGTCGGCGTGGTCACGCGGGACACGTGCGCCATCGGCGACTGCGCGGCCACCGCGGAGCGGGCCTCGTCGTCGTCGCCGTCGCCCAGGTACTCGAGCCCGAAGAACCAGCCGATGTCGCTGGACCCGACGAAGCTCACCGGGTCGAGGAACCCGCGCTCCACGACCGCCGCGGCGAACCGGTCCGTGCGGGTGGTCAGCCACGCCGTGAGGTAGCCGCCGTACGACCCGCCCATGACGCCCACCCGGTCCGAGTCCAGCGCGGGGTCGGCCAGCGCCGCGTCCAGCAGGGCGAGGACGTCGTCGGTGTCGACCGTGCCGAACGCGCGACGGATCGCCGACCCGTGCGACGCCCCGTAGCCGGCCGAGCCGCGCGGGTTGCCGTACACGACGGCGTAGCCGGCCTCGGCGAGCGTCTGCACCTCGTCGAACAGCGCCACGGTGTACTGGGCGTACGGCCCGCCGTGGATCATGAGGATCGTCGGGTGCGGGCCCGCGAACCGCTCCGGGTCCGGCGTGACCACCCAGCCGTGCACCGGGTACCCGTCGGGCGCTGTCGCGGTGAGCTCCCGGGGCTCGCGGAGCCGCCCGGTGGCGCGCAGCGGCGCGGACCAGTCGGTGAGCACCCGCGACTCCCCCGTGCCGAGGTCCACGGCGTGCACGTCGCCCGACGTGAGCGGTCCGGCGACCGTCGCGACCGCCACCGGGGCGGTGGCCGACGCGGCGACGCCGTGCACGGCGACGGTGCCGTCGAGGAGGTCCCGCGTGGACCCGTCCGCCCGGTGCTCGCGCAGCAGCACGGTGCCCCGGTGCAGCACGCCGGCGAGCACCCCGTCCGCCGTCACGGCGAACGTGCCCGGGTCCAGGTCGACCGCCTCGGGGTCGGTCAGCCGCACGGGAAACCCGGCGGCGGCGGGACCGGCGGCGGCTGCGGCGAGCTCCAGGCGGAACAGCATGGTCTGCCGGGCGACGAAGTCGCGGCCCGTCGGGCCCATGTCCTGCGCGAGCAGCCACAGCGCGGCGCCGTCCGCGTCCGGCAGGGCCGCGGCGACCGCCAGGGTGCTCCCGGCGTCCGCGTCGGTCAGGGGGCGCAGCTCGCCGTCCCCACCGGGTGCGGTGTCGACGACGACCGCGTCGCTGCGCAGGTCCTCGTCGCGGGCGGCGTGCCGGGCGGCCACCGCGACGACGTGCCGGCCGTCGGGCAGCCACGCGAGGGTGTCGACGTCGACGTCCCCCCACGTGACCTGCCGCGCCGCGGGCTCCGCGCCGTCACCCGAGGGGAGGGTCGAGCGCACGGCCGGGTCGGCGGGCACGTCCACGACGAACAGCTGCCGCCGCTTGTCCCGGGTGTAGCCGACGCCGTCGTGCCGGTACGGGAGCGTGGTGATGTGCCGGGGCCGCTCGGCCGAGGGGTCGCCGTCGGCGACGTACCGGCCCTCGTCCGGGACGCGTGCCAGGAACGCCAGCACGGTCCCGTCGGGCGAGAACCGGGCGGTCTGGACGCCCAGCGGCGCGTCCGTGAGCCGGACGGGCTCGCCGCCCGCCGCCTCGACGACGTGCAGCTGCGGCCGGCCCTTCGGCTCGGCGCGCAGGAACGCGACCCAGCGGCCGTCGGGCGAGACCTGCGGGTCCGTGTCGCGGTGCCCGCGGGTCAGCCGGACCGGGGGCGCGGAGCCGTCGGTCGCGAGCCGCCACAGCTGGCCGGTGTACTCGTCGGCGTCGAGGTCGGGCGCGGTGCGCGACACGACGGCGATCGAGCCGTCGGGCGCCAGCGCGGGGGTTCCGGGGGCGTGCAGGAGCGCGAGGTCGGCAGGGATCACCCGACGACCGTAGTACGGCCGCCGCCGCCGGGCGCCCACGGGCGACACGAGAGGGCCGGGGGCGGACGTGCGCCGGCCCCGCACCTACGATCCGAGCATGGACCCCGCCACCCAGCACCACGTGACCAGCACGGGCCGTGCCGACGGGCCGGTGCTGGTGCTGGCCCACGGCTTCGGGTGCGACCAGACCATGTGGCGGTTCGTCGCACCGGCGTTCGAGCGGACGCACCGGGTCGTCCTGTTCGACCACCTCGGCGCGGGCGGCTCGGACCTGTCCGCCTACGACCCCCGGCGGCACTCCTCCCTCACCGGGTACGCGGAGGACGTCGTGCGGCTGCTCGAGCACCTCGGGTGCGGCCCCGTGACGTTCGTCGGCCACTCGGTCAGCGCGATGATCGGCGCCCTCGCCGCGGCCGCCCGGCCGGAGCTCTTCAGCCGGCTGGTGATGGTGGGACCCAGCCCCCGGTACATCGACGACGACGGCTACCGCGGGGGCTTCACGCGGGACGAGATCGACGAGCTGCTCGCGACGATGGACGACAACTACCTGGGCTGGTCGGCCTTCATCGCGCCGGTCATCATGGGCCGGCCCGACCGGCCCGAGCTGGGCGCGGAGCTCACGGGGTCGTTCTGCCGGACCGACCCGGCGATCGCCCGCCGCTTCGCAAGGACCACGTTCCTGTCCGACAACCGCGCGGACCTCCCCCACGTCCGCACGCCGACGCTGGTGGTCCAGTGCCGCGAGGACGCCATCGCGCCCGTCGAGGTCGGCGAGTACGTCGCCGCGCACCTGCCCGACGCCGAGCTGGTCCTGCTCGACGCCGTCGGCCACTGCCCGAACCTGAGCGCGCCCGACGCGCTGGTCACGGCGATGCGGGGGTACCTCGACCGGTGAACGCGGAGCAGCGAGCCGGCGCGTGGGACGCCGCCCCCGTGGCCCTGCTGCGCCTGGACGCCGACGGGACGGTGCTCGACGCCAACGCCACCTTCGCCCGGTGGGTCGGGCGTCCGGCCGCCGAGCTGGTGGGGACGGTCCGCCTCGCGGCGCTGCTGTCGGTCGGCGGGCGGATCTACTGGGAGACGCACGTCGCGCCGCTGCTGCACATGCAGGGCCGGGTGGAGGAGGTCGCGGTCGAGCTGCGCGCACCGGACCGCAGGATGCCCGTGCTGCTCACGGCCGTGGTCCGGGAGGACGACGGCACCGTGGACGTCGCGCTGTCGGGCGCCGCCGAGCGCTCCCGGTACGAGCACGAGCTGCTCGCCGCCCGCACCGCCGCGGACCGCGCCGTCGGCGACGTGCACGTCCTGCAGCGGCTCGCGTCCGAGCTGTCGGAGGCGGCGGACGTGGACTCGGTGGCGCACGCCGTCGTCGACACCCTCGCCCTCACGCTCGGCGGTGCCGGCGTGACGCTCTGGACCGTCGCCGACGGCGTGTGGACCCCGCGCGCCGGTACACCCGGCGAGCGCCCCGAGCGGGTGCCGGTCGCGGGGGACGCCGTGCGACGGGAGGCCGACGGCTGCCTGGTCGTGCCCCTGCGGGGCCGGACGCGCCTGCTCGGCGTGCTGCGCGTGCGCCCGTCCGGCCGGCCCGGCGCCGACCCGCTGGACCCGGACCTGCTCGCCGCGACCGGACACCAGGCCGCGTCCGCCCTCGACCGGGCGCGGCTCTTCGACCAGCACGCGTCCGTGGCGCTCGAGCTCCAGCGGGCGATGCTCGCCACGAACATCCCCGCCGACCCGCGGTTCACGATCGCCTCCGAGTACCGCCCCGGGGTGCGGGACCTGGAGGTCGGGGGCGACTGGTTCGACGCCTTCGCGGTGCGCCACGGGATGCTGGCCGTCACCGTCGGCGACGTGGTCGGTCGCGGCCTGCACGCGGCCACGACGATGAGCCAGCTGCGCAGCGCGGGGCGTGCCGTCACCGGGCCGGACGTGCGACCGCACCTCGTGCTCGAGCACCTCGACCACTTCGTGGAGCACGCCGGGTCCGGGTTCATGTCGACCACCGTGCACACGCAGCTGGACCTGCGGACCGGGGACCTCGAGTTCGCCGTCGCCGGTCACCTCCCGCCCCTGGTGCTCCGGGCGGACGGGAGCACGTCGTACCTGTGGGGCGCCCGGTCGACGCCGCTCGGGCTGACCGGCCTCGGCGCCCGGACGTCCGCGCACGCCCGCCTCGGCGCCGGCGACACCCTGGTGCTCTACACGGACGGGCTGGTCGAGCGCCGCACCCGCACCCTCCCGGCCGGCCTGGCCGCGCTCGCGCTCCTGGTCGGGCAGCAGGTCGGCACCGGCGGCGGCCCGGCCGGGCGCCGCGGGTTGGACGTGGCGCGGGTCGTCGACGCGGCCCTGCCCCACCACGGCGCGGAGGACGACGTGTGCGTCGTGGCGCTCACCTGGCACGGCCCGGACGGTGGCGGGACGCCGGCCTGACCGGCGGGCGTGCGCCGTCCGCCCCGTCCGCCCCGTGCGCGACGGCCGGGGCGGTCAGGACGCCGGGGTCTGCTCCGCGTCTCCCGCGCCGGCGTCGCCGGCACCCGCGGCGGCCTTGCGCGCGGCGTCCGCCACCTCGTTCTCCGCGCGCAGCACGGTGATCGCGGCCTCGAAGTCGTCCAGCGAGCTGAATGCCTGGTAGACGCTCGCGAACCGCAGGTAGGCGACCTCGTCGAGGTCGCGGAGCGGACCCAGGATCGCGAGGCCGATCTCGTACGCGTCCAGCTCGGCGCTGCCGCTCGCCCGCAGCGTCTCCTCGACGCGCTGGGCGAGCAGGGCGAGGTCGTCCTCGCTGACGGGCCGGCCCTGGCAGGCCTTGCGGACGCCGTTGACGATCTTCTCGCGGCTGAACGGCTCGGTGGCGCCGGACCGCTTGACGACCGAGAGGCTGGCCGTCTCGATCGTGGTGAAGCGGCGGTTGCACTGCGGGCACTGGCGGCGGCGGCGGATCGACAGGCCGTCGTCGGACGTGCGGGAGTCCACGACGCGGGAGTCGGCGTGACGGCAGAACGGGCAGTGCATGGACGCCTCCTCCGGGGTAGGTCGCGGGCCGGGTCGGCGGCCGGCGTCGGTGCGGCGCCCGCCCGGACGACCGGGACACCGTAGGACCCGCCCGCGCGCCGGTGCAACACGCGTCCGGCCGTCCGGTGTTCCCCGGACAGACGACGAGGGTGGCCGCTGTGCGCGGCCACCCTCGTGGGGACGCCCCCGTCCCGTCTCGTCCGGACGACTCGCCTCGTCAGGACGGTTGCTGCACGCCTCTGCGACGGGTCCGAGGACCGCGACGACGATGCGTCCCCCGCGGCGAGCCCCCCAGCCAGCCGTTCGAGGTGGCACCACCCTAGAGGCGGCCGAATCAATTACGCAAGCCTCGGGTTTCGTTATCTCACCGAGACATGCGCGGCGCCCTGACCAGGACCGTTCCCGTCACGCCCCCGCGGGCAGAAGGAGCACCTGGCCCGCCTGGAGCGAGCCGTCCGCCAGGGCGTTCAGCTCCTGCAGGCGCAGGACCACGTCGCGGACGTCCTCGCCCGGCGCCGCGACGTCGGCGGCGATCTCCCACAGCGTCTCGCCGGCCTGGACGGCGTGCGTGGTCACCTCGGTCGCCCGCTGCGGCGCGTCGGCCACCGCGCGGCCGCCCATGACCCCCGCGGCCACGACGAGGAGCGCCAGCAGGACGAGCACGGCGCGGCCGCGGCGAGTGAGGTGCAGCCGTCCTTCCCCGACGGCGACACCCCCCGCCGCGGCGTCGCGCCGCGCCGCTCCGGGGCGAGCGTCGGCGGAACGCGCACCACCGGATCGGGCACCGAGAGGACGGAGGGGTGCGGCGGTTGCGTGCGCGGCGCTGGCGACCGGCGCGGTGCCGGAGACCTGCGCGACGCCGGGGACGTGCGCGACGCCGGCCGCCCGGGCGGGCACGGACGCCCGCTGCGGCGAGGCCGCCCCGGGTGCCCGGCGGACGCCGACCCCCGGCACGAACCGCGGCTGCACTGCGATGGCGCTCATCCCCACCACTCCCCTCCTGGGCCCTCGGGCCCGTCGAACACCTGTTCGTTCGAACGTTTGTACGATGTAACCACGTCCCGCCCACGATGTCGAGACACGATCGAACAGGTGTTTGATCCACCCGCCGCCGCGCCCTACGCTCGGGGCAACGGGGTACAGCGCACCACGAGGCACTGACACGACCGCCGGACGGCCCCTCACCGGGCCCACGGGAACGGTGGTGACCAGGCGGTTCGGGTGCGGACGCCGCACCGGCGCAGCACGCGCGGTGCGGGACGAGCAGGCCGGCACGGCGCCGCGGGCGCCGCGAGGACGGGAGTGGACATGGCGAGCCAGGGAACGGACGCCGCGGCGGGTCCCGACGACGGGGCCGTGACGGTGGTGGAGCTCGGCGAGGGTGACGGCCTGACCCCGCGTCAGCGGCTCGTCCTGGAGACGGTGCGTGCCTCCGTGGAGTCCCGCGGCTACCCGCCGAGCATGCGCGAGATCGGCGACGCCGTCGGCCTCACGAGCCCGTCGAGCGTCAAGCACCAGCTGACGGCGCTCGAGCGCAAGGGCTACCTGCGCCGCGACCCGAACCGCCCCCGCGCGATCGAGGTCGTGCAGCCCGACGACTCCCGCGGCGTCGCCACGCTGCCCGGGGTGCCCGGCATCGGCGACGCCGACAGCGCGCTGCGCGAGGGCGCGCCCGAGGCCGCGTACGTCCCGGTCGTCGGCCGGATCGCCGCCGGCGGGCCGATCCTCGCCGAGCAGATGGTGGAGGACGTGTTCCCGCTGCCGCGCCAGCTCGTCGGCGCCGGCGAGCTGTTCCTGCTGAAGGTCGTCGGCGACTCGATGATCGACGCCGCGATCTGCGACGGCGACTGGGTGGTCGTCCGGCGCCAGCCGGTGGCCGAGAACGGCGAGATCGTCGCGGCCATGCTCGACGGCGAGGCCACGGTCAAGACCCTCAAGCGCGCCGACGGGCACGTGTGGCTGCTGCCCCAGAACCCGGCGTACTCCCCGATCGACGGCGACCAGGCGCAGGTGCTCGGCCGCGTGGTCTCGGTGCTGCGCAGCCTCTGAGCCGTTCGGCCTCCGGCCCGCGCCGCCTCGGCCCTCGCGGCCGGGCGGCCCGGGCCCGTCAGGCGGTGGGCACCGCCGACGCGCCGGCGAGCGCGTCGAGAGCCCGGTCCACGTCGGCCGGGTCGTTCCAGACGTGGAACGCCAGGCGCACCCGGCCCGCGCGCCCGGCCACGCGGCAGCCGGCCTCCTCCAAGGCGCACCGGAGCGCCCCCTGGGGATCGGGCAGGGTGACGATGGCGCTGTCCCCTGGCGCGAGCCCCGCCCCGGCGCGGAACGCGTCCGCCAGCCCCACGGCGTGCGCCCGCACGGCGTCGGGGTCCGTCCCGGCGAACGCGTCCAGGGACTCGGCCGCGCCGAGCCACGCCTGCCACGCCGGGGACACGTCGAACCGCCGGGCGTCGGCGGCCAGGCGCATCGTCGGCCCGTAGCAGGACGCCCACGGGTCCTCCCCCGCGTACCAGCCCGCCTGGACCGGGCGCAGCTCGTCCTGCGCCTCCTCGGTGACGGTGAGGAACCCGACGCCCCGCGGCCCGCACAGCCACTTGTACGCCGCGGTGACGCTGACGTCGTACCGGCCGGCGTCCACGCGGCGCCACCCCGCCGCCTGCGTCAGGTCGCACAGCGTGCGGGCTCCCGCGGCCCGGGCGGCACCGACGACGGCGTCGTCGTCCAGCACCGCGCCCGTGGCGGACTGCACCAGCGAGTACGCGACGAGCGCGGTGCCGGGCGTCACGGCGTCGGCGAGCCGGTCCGCCGGGACGTGCCGCACCCGGAGCCGCGGCCCCTGCGCGAGGAACGGGAACACCATGGAGGAGAAGTCGCCCTCGACGCACAGCACCTCCGCGCCGTCGGGGAGCGAGGCCGCCACCACGCCCGCCATGACGGACACCTGGGCACCGATCGCCACCCGGGCGGGTGCCACGCCGACGAGCGTGGCGAACCGGGCCCGCGCGGTGGCCACCGCGGCCTCGTACCGCGGGACGTCGATGCCGCCCGCGCCCCAGCGCGCGAGGTCCTCGTTCAGCGCGCGGACGGTCCGCCGGGGGGCGACCCCGGCCGTCGCGGCGTTGAGGTACCCGGGGGCGGGGTCGAACTCGGAGCGGAGGTCGTCGAGCGAGCGCATGCCCTCGACTGTCCCCGGTTCCGGCCCATGCACGCAACCACGTTTTCCGACCGGATCCATAGGCAGGGCTTACGCTCCGGGCCATGCCCGCCCGCACGCTCGACATCGCCGCCCTGCGCCTCGTGCACGCCGTGCACGAGACCGGCAGCGTGACCGCCGCCGCGCACGCGCTCGGCCTCACCCAGCCCGCCGCCAGCCAGCAGCTCAGGATGATCGAGCGCGCCGTCGGCACGCCGGTGGTCGTCCGCGCGGGCCGGGGGGTCCGCCTCACCGAGGCCGGGCACGTGCTCGCCCGCAACGCCCCCGCGGTGCAGTCCGCGCTCGACGCGACGCTGGAGGAGGTCGCCGCCGTGGCCAGCCTGCGGGCCGGCCGCGTGCGGGTCGCGGCGTTCCCGTCCGCCGCGGCGGCGCTGCTCCCCGGAGCGCTGGCGACGCTGCGGACGCGGCACCCCGGCCTGGCGTCGACCTTCACGGAGGCCGAGCCCCCGGAGGCGCTGGCCGAGCTGGACGCCGGACGTGTGGACGTCGCCGTGACGTTCCGCGACGCCACCGCCCCGGCCCCGGACGAGCCCCGCCGGGTCCGCGTCCCGCTGCTGCGCGACGAGGTCGTGGTCCTGCTGCCGGCGACGGACGCCCGGCCGGCGGGCTCCGAGGTCGACCTGGCGGAGCTCGCCGGCCGCCCGTGGATCGCCGGCTGCCCGCAGTGCCGCGCCCAGCTGGTGGGCACGTGCGAGCGGGCGGGCTTCAGCCCCCGCGTCGACTACGCCACCGACGACTACCTCGCGGTGGTCGGTCTGGTCCGGGCGGGGCTGGGCGTGGCGACCCTGCCGGGCCTGGCGCTGGCCGTGCTGCCGCACCCCGGCGTGACCGTGCACCGCGCGCCCGCGCTCCCGGCGCGCGTCGTCGAGGCCGTGACCGACGAGGGCACGGCGCGGGTACCGGCGGTCGCCGCCGCCCTGAGCGCCCTGCGGGACGCCGCCGGGGCGGTCGAGCACCCGCTCGTCCGGCCCGCGCGCGCCCGGGGCACGGAGCCCGCGCTGAGCCCCGTCGGCTGAAGCCGGGGCCCCGAGCCCGCCTCAGAGGCCGAAGCGCCGCGCGACCGCCCGCAGGGACTCGGCGGACCGGCGCAGACCGGCCAGCTCGTCGGTCGACATCGGCACCTGGAGCCGCTCGCCGACCCCGGACCGCCCGACCACCGTCGGGACCGACAGGCACACGTCGCTGATCCCGTGGTAGCCGTCCAGCAGCGACGACACCGGCAGGATGCGCCGCTCGTCCTTCATGACCGCCTCGATGATCCGGGACCCGGCCAGCGCGACCGCGTAGTTGGTCGCACCCTTGCCGGCGATGATCCGGTAGGCCGAGTCGACGACCTCGCGGGCGATCGACTCGCGGACCTCGTGCGTCAGCGGCACGTGGCCCTCGATGGCGTTCCAGTCGAGGATCGGCACGCCGCCGATGGTCGCCGACGACCACAGCGGGAGCTCGGTGTCGCCGTGCTCCCCCGCGATGTAGGCGTGCACGTTCTGCACGGCCACGCCGGTGTACTGCGCGATGAGGTAGCGCAGCCGGGAGGAGTCCAGGACGGTGCCGGAGCCGAACAGCTGCGTCGGCGGCAGGCCGGAGAACTGCAGCGCGGCGTAGGTGACGATGTCCACCGGGTTCGTGACCATGACGTACACGGCGTTCGGGGCGACCTCGACGAGCGACGGCAGGATCTTCTTGACCAGCGAGATGGTCGCCTCGGCCAGGTCGATCCGCGTCTGCCCGGGCTTCTGCTTGGCGCCCGCGGTGATCATGACGACGTCCGCGTCCGCGCACGCCGCGATGTCGTCGGAGCCGATCACCTCGGCCATCGGCATGAACTGGATGCCGTGCCCGAGGTCCAGCGCCTCGGCCTCGACCTTGGCCTTGTTGATGTCGTAGAGCACGACGCTGCGGGCGGCACCCCGCATCAGCGCCGCGTACGCCATCGTCGAGCCCACGGCGCCCGCGCCGACCACCGCCAGCTTCGTGGTGCGGCGGGGGGCGACGGCGCTGCCCGCCAGGCCGAGCTCGTCGCCCTCGACGTCGTTCGTCTGCTCGCTCATCGGCGGTCCTCCTCGGTGCCCCGGCGCCGGTCGGCGCCCTGCTCACGAGGCTAGCGGCCCGGGGCGGCGCTCGGCTCCTCGACGGCGGGCGCCGGGTCCTCCACGGCGAGCCGGCGCAGCGCACCGAGGGCGACCTCGCGGTCCGTGGTGCGCCAGAACGCCGGCAGCGACCGGGCCAGGAACTCGCCGTAGCGCGCCGTCGACAGCCGGGGGTCCAGCACCGCCACGACGCCCCGGTCGTGCACGGAGCGGATCAGCCGGCCGGCGCCCTGGGCCAGCAGCAGCGCCGCGTGGGTGGCCGCCACCGACATGAACCCGTTGCCGCCCGACGCCGCGACGGCCTCCGACCGGGCGGACTTCACCGGGTCGTCGGGCCGCGGGAACGGGATGCGGTCGATGATCACCAGCTGGTTGGACCGCCCCGGGACGTCGACGCCCTGCCACAGCGACAGCGTGCCGAACAGGCAGGTGGGCTCGTCCTCGGCGAACTGCCGCACGAGCGTCGGCAGCTGGTCCTCGCCCTGCACGAGCACCGGCACGTCGAGGCGCTCGCGCATCGCCTCGGCGACCGTGACGGCCGCGCGCCGGGACGAGAACAGGCCGAGCGTCCGCCCGCCCGCGGCCGTCACCAGGGCCTCGATCTCGTCGAGCTGCGCGTCGGTCGCCGGCTCCCGGCCGGGCGGCGGCAGGCGGCGCGCGATGTAGAGGATGCCCTGCCGCGGGTAGTCGAACGGGCTGCCGACGTCGACGCCGTGCCACGGGAGCGTGGCGGTGGCCGAGGGCGTGCTCGCCGCCGTGGCGGGCACGTCGAGCGCGTCCGGCGGCGTCGTGCCCTCGCTCCCGCCCGGCGCCGCCACCGCGACGGTCGCCGCGGACGCCGTCGCCGCCGCGGCCTCGCCCGCCCCCTCGAGCCCGATGCTGCGGGCCATGGCGCGGAACTCCCCGCCCAGGCTGAGCGTGGCGGAGGTGAGCACGGACGCCCGCCCGGCCAGCAGGTGCGTGCGGATCAGGCCGTTGACGGCGAGCGGCGCCGTGTACAGCCGCGTGGCGCCGTCCCGCTCGCCGCGGGAGCACCAGAGCACGGTGTACCGCTGGTCGGAGGCGTCGGCGGCCATCCGCTCGGCGACCTCGAACAGCGCGAGCACGGCCGACGTCGCGATCTTCAGGCCGGAGTCGGCCGGGGCCGCCTCGCCCGCCGCGGGCTTCTCGGGGCGCAGGGCCGACAGCAGCCCGCGGGCCGCGTCCCGGACCTGCGCGACGGCCTGCCGCGTCCCCTCCGGGAGCCCCTGGGTGAACCGGCCCTCGGGCAGGTGGATCAGCGCCGCGCCCAGCGCCGCGGCGGCGCCGTCCAGGTCGGTCGTGGCGATCCCGCCGTGCCGGCGCGCCATCCGGCCCGCGTGCTCGACGGTGCCGACGGACAGCTCCGCGGTCGACTGCGCGGTGACCCGGTCGGCCAGCTCGTGCGCCTCGTCGACGACGAGCACCTGGTGCTCCGGGAGCACGTGCGGCGAGCCCGACGCCGCGATGCCGAGCATCGCGTGGTTCGTCACCACCACGTCGGCCGCGCGCGCGGCCGCCCGGGCCCGCTCCGGGAAGCACTCCTCGAGCAGCGGGCACCGCTGGCCCAGGCACTCCAGCGACGTCACCGACACCTGGCGCCACGCGCGGTCGCTGACGCCCGGCACCAGGTCGTCCCGGTCGCCGGTCTCCGTCTCCTCCGCCCACTCCCGCAGCCGCACGACCTGCGCGCCGAGGGACTCCTTCTCGGGCGCCTCGCCGTCCGCGGCGTCCGTCGTGGAGGGGTGGTCGGCCGCGCCCCGGTCGCCGAGGTCGAACAGCATCCCCTGGTCGTCCGGCGGGTAGCCGCCGCCGGTCTTGTGCACGCAGACGTAGTTGTGCCAGCCCTTGAGCAGGGCGACGCGCGGCGGCCGGGGCAGCTGCGGCGCGAGCGCGTCCGCGACGAGCGGGAGGTCCCGCGTCATCACCTGCCGCTGGAGCGCGAGCGTCGCCGTGGAGACGACCACGCGCTCGTCGGCGAGCACCGCGTGCCGCACGGACGGCACCAGGTAGCCCAGGGACTTCCCGGTGCCGGTGCCGGCCTGCACCATGAGGTGCTCGCCCTTCTCGACCGCCTCCGCGACCTCCCGGGCCATGCGCCGCTGGCCCTCGCGCGGGCTGCCGCCGAGCGCCGCCACCGCCACGTCGAGCAGGGCGTCGACGTCGGGGGTGGGCTCAGGCACCCGGCAAGGGTAGTCGCGTCGGGCGAGCGGTCAGTGCACCTCGACGGCCGCCTGCGTGAGCTCCGTCGCGAGGCCCTGGTCCACCCGGCCGCGCAGCGCGGTGCCGAGCGGCGTGTGCTCCTCGACGTCGATCTCGCCGCTCTCGTGCACCCGGTGCACCAGGTCGCCGCGGTCGTACGGGATGACGACGTCGACGGTCACGCCGGGCCGCGGCAGCTGGTCCGCGATCACGGCCTGCAGCTGGTCGATCCCCTCGCCCGTGTGCGCCGAGACGACGACCGCGCCGTGCTCGCGGGAGCGCAGGCGGGCCACGGCCTCGGGCTCGGCGAGGTCGACCTTGTTCAGCACGATGATCTCGGGGACGTCCATCGCGCCCGGGATGTCGGCGAACACGTGCCGCACCGCGGCGATCTGCCCCTCCGGGTCCGGGTGCGAGGCGTCCACGACGTGCAGCACGAGGTCCGCGTCCGCGACCTCCTCGAGCGTCGACCGGAACGCCTCCACCAGCTGGTGCGGCAGGTTCCGCACGAACCCGACGGTGTCGGCGAGCGTGTACACGCGGCCGTCCGCGGCCTGCGCGCGCCGGACCGTCGGGTCCAGCGTCGCGAACAGGGCGTTCTCGACCAGCACGCCGGCGTCGGTGAGCCGGTTCAGCAGGGACGACTTGCCGGCGTTGGTGTACCCGGCGATCGCCACGGACGGGATCGCGTTCTTGCGGCGCGAGGCGCGCTTGGTCTGCCGGGCCGGCTCCATCGCGGCGATCTCGCGCCGCAGCTTCGCCATCCGGTCGCGGATGCGGCGGCGGTCGAGCTCGATCTTCGTCTCACCGGGACCGCGCGAGCCCATGCCCGCCCCGGCCCCGCCGACCTGGCCACCGGCCTGCCGGGACATCGAGTCGCCCCAGCCGCGCAGGCGCGGGAGCAGGTACTCCAGCTGCGCGAGCTCGACCTGGGCCTTGCCCTCCCGGGACTTGGCGTGCTGGGCGAAGATGTCGAGGATCAGCGCCGTGCGGTCGACGACCTTGACGCGCACCACGTCCTCCAGCGCGCGACGCTGGGACGGGGCGAGCTCGCCGTCGACGACCACGGTGTCCGCGCCGACCGACGCCACCAGGCCGGCGAGCTCCTGCGCCTTGCCGGAGCCGAGGTACGTGCTCGGGTCCGGGGTGTGCCGGCGCTGCAGCAGCCCGTCGAGCACCTCGGAGCCGGCCGTCTCGGCCAGCGCCGCGAGCTCGCGCAGGGAGATCTCCGCGGCCTCCTGGGACCCGGAGCCCCACAGGCCGACCAGCACGACGCGCTCGAGGCGCAGCTGCCGGTACTCGACCTCGGTGACGTCCTCGAGCTCCGTGGACAGGCCCGCGACCCGGCGCAGCGACGTGCGCTCCTCCAGGTCCAGCTGGTCGCCGTCGTAGGTGGTGTGGACCGTGTCCCCCTCGTGGACCGCGGTGCCCGCCCGGGCGAGCACGCGTGCCACGACGTCGTCGGCGACCCGCTGGGCGTCGCGCGCGGCCTGCTGCGCGTCGACCGGGGCGTCGGGGACGTCCTGCTCGCGAGTCGTGGGGTTCTGGGCGTCGTTCACGCGGTTCCTTACGGGTCGTGGATCAGGCGGGGCCGCCGCAGCGGCCCGGGTTCCAGCGTGGCACGCGGCCGGGGCGTCCGCGAGGCAATTCGCCACGGGCTGACGCGGCGATAAGGTCGCGGGCGTGACCGGCACCGAGCACTACTTCACCGCCGAGCCCGCCTCCCCCGACGAGCGCCGCGCGCGCACCGTGCACCTGGCCGGGCGGGACGTGCCGGTCGAGACGGCCGGCGGCGTGTTCTCCCCCGACCACCTCGACGGCGGGACCGAGGTGCTGCTGCGGCACGTGCCCGACCCGCCGCGCGAGGGCGATCTGCTCGACCTCGGCTGCGGCTGGGGACCGGTCGCGCTGAGCCTCGGGCTCCGGGCGCCGCACGCCCGGGTGTGGGCGGTGGACGTGAACGAGCGGGCGCTCGACCTGACCCGGCGGAACGCGGAGCGCCTGGAGCTGCCGCACGTCACGGCCGTGCGGCCCGAGGACGTGCCCGACGACGTGCGGTTCGCCGCCATCTGGTCGAACCCGCCGATCCGGGTGGGCAAGGAGACGCTGCACGCGATGCTGCGGCAGTGGCTGCACCGCCTGCTCCCGGGCGGTGAGGCGTACCTGGTCGTGGCGAAGAACCTGGGCTCGGACTCGCTGCTGCGCTGGCTGGCGACCGAGCTGGACGGCGTCGCGACGGTCGACCGGGTCGCGACCGACCGGGGGTTCCGGGTGCTGCGGGTCGTGCGGGGCTGACGCCCGCGCCGCCGCCCGGGGCCGCCTCAGGCGAGCACCGCCACCGCGGCGCGCGCCTGCGCCAGGCTCGGGACGCCGGTCGCCCGGGCGACGACGGCGCCGTCGCGGTCGAGCACCACGACCGTGGGCGTCTCGGTGACCGCGAACCGCTCCGCGAGGTCCGCGCGGTCGGCGACGTCGACCTCGACGTGCGCCACCCCGTCCGTCGTCGCGACCACCCGCTCCAGGACCCGGCGGGTCGCCCGGCAGGGCGCGCAGAAGCCCGAGGAGAGCTGGAGGAACGTCGCCGTCGCGCCGAGCGGGCGGCGCAGCGCGGCCGCGTCGAGGGCGGGCGCCGGGTGCGGCGCGGCGTCGGTGGTCACGTCGATCGGCAACGGCACAGGAGGCCGTCGTGTTCCCGGCGCGCCCTGCTGCGGCGGCCAGACGGTCAGCGACGGTCAGACGGCCAGCGCGTCCAGGTCGACGTCGAGGTCGGCGACCAGCACCGCCGGTCCGGCGAGCTCCACGTGCCCGTCCGGCAGCACCGCGACCCGCACGGTGCCGCCCGGGACGTCCACCAGCCACACGTCCGGCGACTGCGGCCCCGCCCACGCGCGGACCGCGAGCGCCGCGGCGCAGGCACCGGTCCCGCACGAGCGGGTCTCGCCGACGCCGCGCTCGTGCACGCGCATCCGCACCCGGCCGACCACCGTCCCGTCCGCCGCCCGGTCCTCGCCGAGCGGCACGACGAGCTCGACGTTCGTGCCGTGCGGCGGCAGCGGCTCGACGGCCGGGGCGCGCGTGAGGTCGGCCGCGGCGAGCTCCGCGTCGTCGGCGAGCGCGAGCACCGTGTGCGGGTTGCCGACGTCGACGCTCAGCGCGGCGCGGGGGACGTCGAGGCCGGCGACCGTCACCTGCGCGTCCGCGCCGGCGGTCGCGGCGTCCGCGCCGCCCGGCAGGTGCCACGGGCCCATGTCCACGGCGTACCAGGCCTCGCCCGCCGGCCCGGCCGCCTCGCGGACCCGCCGCACCCCCGCCCGGGTGCCGAGCACGAGCTCGCCGCCCGCGGGGTCCCACAGCCCGAGCGCCCGGGCGTACTCCGCCACGACCCGCACGCCGTTGCCGCACATCTCGGCGATGGAGCCGTCGGCGTTCCGGTAGTCCATGAACCACGTCGCCGCCGGGTCCTCCGCGAGCACCGCGGCGCCCTCGGGCAGGTCCGCGCTGGCCACGAGCCGGATCACGCCGTCGCCGCCGACGCCGGCCCGCCGGTCCGCGAGCGCCTGCACCAGCTGGGCGTCCAGCGCCGTGCCCGTGCGGCCGTCGACCAGCACGAAGTCGTTCTGCGTCCCGTGCCCCTTGGACACGCGCAGCACCCGGTCGGTGCCGGCCGTCGCGGGCGTGGACGTGCTGGCGGGGGCGGTCATGAGCCCAGACTACGGCGCGGGGCCGGGTCGTCCGTGGCCGGTCCGAGGTCGCCCGCGTCCGCCGCGGCGACCAGGTCCAGGGCGCGGGCCACGAGGTCCGGGTCGCGGGAGTCCAGCCAGTGCACCCGGGGGTCGCGGCCGAACCAGCCCATCTGCTTGCGCGCGAGCCGGCGCGTCCCCGCGACGACCTGCGCGCGGGCCTCGTCCTCGGTGATCTCGCCCCGCAGCGCCGCCAGCACCTCGGCGTACCCGACGGCGCGCGACGCCGTGCGGCCGATGCCGCGCCCGAGCAGGCCGCGCACCTCGTCGACCAGCCCCGCCGACCACATCCGGTCGACGCGCGCCTGCACGCGCTCGTCGAGGACGGCGCGGTCGCAGTCGAGACCGATCTGCACCGTCGGGCGCACGTAGTCGTGCCCGGGCAGGTTCGCCGAGTACGGCCGGCCGGTCAGCGCGATGACCTCCAGGGCCCGGACCACCCGCCGCGCGTTGCGCGGGCCGATGCCCTCGGCCGCGACCGGGTCGAGCCGGGCCAGCTCCGCGTGCAGCGCGCGCGAGCCCTCCGCCTCGACGCGCGCCTCCAGCCCGGCCCGCACCGCGGGGTCCGTGCCCGGGAAGTCGATCCGGTCCAGCAGCGCCCGCACGTACAGCCCCGAGCCCCCGACGACCACGGGCCGGCGCCCCCGGGCCGCGATCCCCGCGACCGCCGCCCGGGCGTCCTGCTGGTAACCGGCGACGGAGGCGTCCTCGTGGGGGTCGAGCACGTCGAGCAGGTGGTGCGGGATCCCGCGGCGCTCGGCAGGGGTCAGCTTGGCGGTGCCGACGTCCATCCCGCGGTACAGCTGCAGGGCGTCGGCGTTGAGGACCTCCCCGCCGAGCTGCTCCGCGAGCGCCACGCCCAGGTCGGACTTGCCGGTCGCGGTCGGGGCCGTGGCGCGCCCCGCCGCGACGGCGTGCCAGGCGGCGACGACGTGCGGTGCGCCGGCCACGACGGCGGCGGTGTGCGCGGCGACCTGCACGGGGGCGGACCCGACCAGGCCGAGGGCGACCTGCCACGGCGCCCAGCCGCTCACCGCGAGCGCGCCGCCGCCGCCGGGCCCGAGGGCGGTGAGGGCGGCGCCGAGCGCGGACGGGCCCGCCGCGAGGCCGGCGGTGAGCGCGGCGTCGACGTCGGCCGCGCGCGGGTCGTCGGCGAGCGGCGCCTCCGCCCCGTGCCGTGCGCTCGGGGAGCCGACCACCACGACCAGGTCCGCCGCGAGGCCGGCGCCGAGCGCGCGCAGCGTCCCGGCGGCCGGAGGGTCGGCCCGCGGGATCTCGTGCACGGCCACCGGGGCGCCGATCCCGGCCTCGTCCAGCAGCACGAGGGCGACCGACGCCGGCACGTCCGCGCGGCGGGACGGCTCGGCGGCCGGGCGACCGTCCTCCGGCAGCCGCAGCCCGGCGGCGCCCAGCCCGGGCCCGACGGGGTGGGTCAGCTCCCGAGCACGGCCCCCGGGCGCGACCACCACGACCCGCCCCCCGGGTCCGGGTGCCGCCGCCCGCAGCGCCGCGACAGCCGCGTCGCGCAGCCCGGCGCCGGGGTCGGCGCGGCCCGCGGCCCCGCGCACGAGCAGGGCCGTGTCGGGCAGGAACACCACGGCCGCACGCACCCCCCGACGGTATCCCGCCCGGACCCCGTCGCCCGCGCCCGCACGCGTCGCGTCAGGACGTGAGGGTCCGGGCCAGGTCGTCGGCGCGGGCGGTCTGGCCGGTGCGGCGCAGGACCTCGACCAGGGCGTTCGCGACCTCCCCGTGCGGGCCGCGCCGCCGCGCGGCCTCGAACCCCTCCATCGCGGACTCCAGGTGCCAGACCGCCTCCTCGACGTGGCCGAGGTCGTCGTGCAGCCGCCCCGCGAGCCAGAACGCGTGCGCCGCGTCCGCGAGCGCCCCTAGCCCGGCGTACGCCTCGGCCGCCTGCTGCGCGCGCACCGCGGCGGTCGCTGACCGGTCGGGCCCGCCGAGCGTCGCCAGCAGCCGGGCGGCGGCGTCGTCGAGGTCCGCCGCGGCGCGGCGCCGGGCGGCCTCGTCCCGCGCCACGAGCTCCGGCGCCCGCTCCGCGGGGTCCACGGCGCCCGCCGGGTCGGCGAGCGACGCCGCCAGCCGGTCGGCCTCCGCGAGGACCCGCTCGGACTCCCCCGTCGCCGCAGCCGCGCGGGCCCAGGCCACCACGACCGGGACGACGCCGGCCGGTGCCAGGCCGCCGGCCCGCAGGTACGCCACCGCGGCGGCGTACCCCGACGCCGCGCCGTCGTCGTCGCCGAGCACCTGCGCGCAGTGCGCGGCCTCGGCGTAGGCGAACCCCGCCTCGACGAGCAGGCCGGCCGACTCGGCGGCGGCCGCCGCCTCCAGGTACGCGCCCGCCGCCGACTCCGTGTCGCCCGAGGCCGACAGCCGCTCGGCGGCCGCGAGCAGCTCCGCGGCGCCCGCCGGCCCCGCGGGCTCGGACGCGCCCGTCGGCCCCGTCGCCACGGCCACCGCGGGCCCGACCCCGGCGCCGGGTCCGGACGTCAGCCCGCGGGGCAGCACGTCCAGGTCCAGCGCGTGCGCGGCGGGCTCGGTCCGCCACGCCCGCGCGACGGCCTCGCTCTCGACCGCGGTGCCGTTGCGGGCGTCGAACTGCGCCGCGAGGGCGTCGGCCTGGGCACGCAGCCAGTCGTCGAGCTCCGCGACCGTGGCCGCCGGGACCGACGTCAGCCGGACCGGCCGGTCGCCGTGCTCGGGACGCAGCACGTGGGTGGCCGCGCCGACCAGCCGCGCGTAGGCCAGCCGCGAGTACGGCGTGTCGCCGCCGGTGAGGTACTGCTGGTCCGCCTCGACGGCCCGCAGCGCCCGGTCGGCCTGCCCCCCGCGCGCGAGCAGCCGGACCCGCCGGCCGCGCGCGCCCACCATGTCGGACTGGGCCTCGGCGAGCGCGGCGACGGCGCGGCGGTGCGTGCGGGCGGCGTCCTGCGGGCGGCCGGCGTCGAGGTAGGCCTCCGCCAGGTACGACAGCATGTCGGCGGGCTCGGACGCGCAGGACGGGTTCTGCTCGAGGGTCCGCTCGATGAGCCGGATGCCCTCCTCGGTGCGGTCGGTGGCCAGGAGCCACGCGGCCCGGTCGCCCGGGTCGCACGCCTCGCACTGCGAGAAGTCGTCGCGCGGGGTCGCGATCCACACCTGGTAGGCCGCCTCGGCGTCGGCCGCGCCCCGCCGGCGGGCCCACGCGAACCGCTCGTACGCCACCGCATCCATGCCGTTGCCCGCGAGGGCGTACCGGCGCTCCATGTCGGCGAGCGTCCGGTCGATCTGCTCGGCGGGCACGGTCGGGAAGTCCGCCAGGCCGCTGATCATCCACTTGAACGACCAGAACAGCCCGTGCCGGTCGTGCGCGTCGAAGTGCTCGGGGTGCTCGTCCCACCAGCGCAGCAGCCGGGCGAACGCGACGAACGACCGGTCGACCTCCCCGCCCCACTGGTAGGCCTCGACGAGGGTGCCCAGCGCGTAGGCCCGCGCGGCGTCGGGGCCCTCGGCGTCGACCAGCCGCACCTGCCGCTCGGCGGCCTGCGTGCGGGCGAGGCCGTAGGGCATCTCCCGCACCCGGCTGATCTCGCGGTTCGCCTCGTCCAGCGTGCGGGTCACGCGCGCTCCTCCCCGGCCGGTCCCCCGGCCGTCTCGTCGTCGGGCCGGTGGCCCTCCCCGGGCTCCGTGGCGGCCTGCAGCCCCGCCCGGAGCAGCACGGCCATCGACCCGGTCATCAGCGCGGACTCCCGCGCGCGCAGCGGCTCGCCGGCCAGCAGGAGCGCCGACACGTACAGCGAGCGCAGCCCCGCGGCGAACACCTCGCCGGGCGAGGCGGCCAGCAGCTCGCGCACGAGCGGGCTGGCGTCGTTGAGGACGAGCTGGCGGGCGGCCGCGGGCTCGGCGAACCCGGCCAGCACGTCGCTCCACACGTCGTCTGCCTCGGCCATCGCGGCTCGCAGGTCCCGCTGGTGGTCGCCGTCCCGGTCGTGCAGCAGCACCGCGGGCAGCTCCGCCGGCTCGAACGTCCGCAGCACCAGGTCGGTGTCGAGCGGGCGCAGCACGTCGCCGCCCGCCCGCACGGCGTCGAGCGTCGCGAGCTCCCGCTCCGGCGCGAGGGGGGCGAGCACCTGGGCGATGTCGCCGGCGCCGAGCGGCCGCACCTCGCCGGGCGACCGCTGGGCGAGCCGCGCGAGCAGGTCGGCGTCGTAGACGTACCCGGCGTTGACGACCGCGACGCCCTGCGCCCGCGCGACGGGGGCGATCCGCTTGTAGTCCTCCAGCGTGGGGGCGTAGACGACGCGCCCGTGCTCCTGGGCGACCTCCGCGAGGGTGAGCGTCCCGTCCGTCGTCTCGTACGGGAGGATCCGCGCCGCGAGGTCGAGCATCGTGTCGTCGGTCAGCGCCAGGGAGCGGACCGCCAGGTGGTGGGTCGCGACGAACTGCTGGGCGAGCGCCGTCGACTGCTCCAGGGTGCGCAGCGTCCAGGACCGGACGGCCCCCGCGAGCGCCTCCTGCGTGGCGAGCAGGACCTCGTCGGTGTAGAGCTGCTCCCGCGAGGCGGTGGGGCGCAGCCCCGAGGCGTCGATCACGCACCGCACGAAGAACGCCCACTCGGGCAGCAGCCCCTCGACGCGGTCCCCGAGCAGCATCCGCTTGAGGTAGACCCGGTGCGACCCGCCGCCGCCCGGGGGGACCGCCGCCGGCAGCACGTACGCGACGCCGGTGACGCCCGCGAGCGGGACCTCCAGGTCGACGTGCGCCAGCGGCGTGAAGCCGAACGTCTGCTCGCAGTGCTGCGCGAGCGCGCGGGCCCGGGCCGCCGCGTCGGGGTACGTGCGCGCCCAGGGCGGTTCCGGGGCGGACACGCGCCGCCAGACGTGGCCGGCCCGCGGAGCGCCGTCGCCGGGCAGGTCCTCGGGGTGGTCGCCGGCCCGGACCGCCGGCACGGTGCCCAGCGGCACCTCGACCGCCACGTCGACCGGCAGCAGCGACCCGAACTCGGCCGCGAGCGCCGCGACCGTCTCCCCCGCGAGCCAGTGCTCCATGTCCCGCCGCGGGCGCAGCCGCACGGTGCTCCCCGCGGGCAGGCCGGCGTCCGGCAGCTCGGTCAGGTCGTACGAGCCGTCGGCGTGCCCGCGCCACCGGACGGCGGGCGCGTGCGGGTCCCGGGCCGACCGGGACACCAGCTCGATCTCGTCCGCCACCATGAAGGCCGACAGCAGCCCGATGCCGAACTGCCCCAGGTACTCCTCGCGACCGAGCCCGAGGTCCAGGTCGCGCTTGGACGAGCGCCCGACGGTGGCCAGGAGCTCCTCCGCCTCGGCGCGCGTGAGGCCGACGCCGGAGTCCACGACCAGCAGCGACCCGTCGGCGAGCGGCCGGAGCCGGACCGTGGCGGGGCACGCCGGGTCGAGCGCCCGCCGCGCGGTGATCGCGTCGACGCCGTTCTGCAGCAGCTCGCGCACGTAGACGCGCGGGCCGGAGTACAGGTGCCGGGCGAGCAGGTCGACGACGCCGTGCAGGTCGACCTGGAAGGCCCGCGGGGCGCTGGCCGTCATCGTGTCCGGGTCACGCGGACCCGTCCTCGGCGGCGGCCTCGGCGGCCTTCGCCGCGGCCGCCTCGGCGGGGAAGTGCTCGTCGAGGTGCTCGAACAGGCTCAGCGCCGTGGTGATGCCGCACGCCAGGTGCAGGTCGATCTGCTCGTCCGTCACGCCGTGCTCGTAGTCCACGGTGTGCTCGGCGTACACCCCGACGACGTCGTCCTCCGCCCGCACGTAGCCCTTGGGCCACAGCTTCTCGGAGTTCCAGGTGTTCACCAGGTCCACGACGCGGGCGTACTGGTCCGTACCGACCCGGCGGTTCCACCGGCCGCGCACCTGGAGGTACTCCTGGTTGCCGCCCATGCGGAAGAAGTAGAAGAGGTGGCCGTCCCAGAAGCCGCCGATGTCGCCGTCGTCGTCCACGCCGTACCGCATGTCGCGGCTGTCCAGCACGTCGATGATCCGCTGGTGGGACAGCGCCTGCGGCCCCGGGCCTGCCGCGTCGCCGTCCGGCTTGGTGAAGAAGCCCATCTCGTCCTCGTCCTGTCGTGCGGCCCTGAGCCGGACCGCGGCGCTCGCGTCGGTGCAGGTGGCGGCTCTGCGCACCCGTCGTGGTCCGAGCCTAGCCCGGCCGCGGCACCTCATCGCCGCCCCCGCTCCCCGCATGTGTGAACTTCCGGCGGGCCGCTGGCGCCCCCGGGCGCCGCGCGTAGGGTGTGCGCATGGGTCTGTTCCGGAACCGCCGGCCGCGCCGCGGGCCCGACCGTCCCGCGACCGCGAACCAGGCGGGCCCCGTGCCGCCGAACCCCGGCCGCGGCGGGCTGCGCCCGGTCCCCGAGCCCGCCGGCGTCGCAGTCGACGACGGCCGCCCCACCCCGCTGTCGCCCGAGCGGATCGTGCAGTGGTTCGAGCGCAACGACTTCCACTACTTCGTGGACAACGACGGGGACCTCGGCGGGCTGTGGCGCGGCCGGTTGTTCTACTTCTTCCTGTTCGGGGACCGGCAGGAGATCCTCCAGGTCCGCGGGCAGTGGAACCGGGAGATCACGATCGAGCGGCTGGAGGAGGTGCTCGACGCCTGCACCGAGTGGAACGCCGAGCGCATCTGGCCCAAGGCGTACGTGCGGGTCCGGGACAACGGCATGGTGCACGTCGTCGCCGAGGTGTCGACCGACCTGGAGCACGGCGCCACGGACGCGCAGCTCAGCCAGATCCTGTTCTGCGGGCTCAGCACGTCCAGCACGTTCTTCGACGCGATCGACGAGCTGTACCCCGACCCGGCGGCGGTGGCCCCGTGACCGAACCCCGCACCCCCGGCTGGCTGTCCCGCGTGCTCGCGACCCGGCCCGCCGCGGCGCAGCCCGAGCGGAAGGTGCCGCCGCAGGCGAAGCCCACCCCGCTCAC
The DNA here is from genome assembly GCF_949769265.1 of Cellulomonas endometrii. NCBI lineage: Bacteria > Bacillati > Actinomycetota > Actinomycetes > Micrococcales > Cellulomonadaceae > Cellulomonas > Cellulomonas endometrii. Next base: position 197,541 of record NZ_CATKPC010000004.1, read on the forward strand.
CCGCGACCGCGTCGCGGCTCTGCTGTCCGCCCGCGGCTACCACTACCGGGTCGACGACGACGGCGACCTCACCGGGGTCTGGAACGACTCCCGGTTCTGGTTCCTGCTGCTCGGCGAGCAGCACGAGATCCTGCAGGTCCGGGGGCGCTGGCACCGCCAGCTCCCCGTCGACAGCCGCCGCGCGGTCGCGCTGGCCCTGAACGACTGGAACCGCGAGCGCATCTGGCCGAAGCTCTACCTCCGCGAGGAGGAGGGCGAGCTCGCCGTCTACAGCGAGGTGTCGACCGACCTCGAGCACGGCGTCACCGTCGAGCAGCTGGACCAGCTGATCTCCTGCGGGCTCGGCACCGGGGTGCAGAGCTTCGCGTCGTTCGACCAGCTGCTGCCGCCGCAGATCTGACGACGGGGGCGCCGGCTCAGCGGGGGCCGACGCCGATGGTCGGCAGGCCGAGCAGGACCGGCGCCGCGGGCCCGCCCGCCGCACCGCCCGTGCCGCACGCGTCGCCGGCACCACCGTGCGCGTGGTCGTCGCCGCCGGCCTGCGCCCGCTCCCACGCGTCGCCCGCCCGGGTGCGGCGCACGGCGAACGTGCCGCCCTGCACCGCGGAGTCCGCGACCAGGTGGTGCGGGGCGGCGTGCGTGATCTCCACGGTGACCAGGTCGCCGGGCCGCGGGGCCTCCGCCAGCCCGTCCGGGAGCGCCAGGTGCACCAGGCGGTTGTCGGCCGCGCGGCCGGAGAGCCGGCGGGTCGCGCCGTCCTTGCGGCCCTCGCCCTCGGCCAGCAGCACCTCGACGGTGCGGCCCACCTGGCGCTGGGCCTCGGCCAGCCCGATGCGGTCCTGCAGCGCGATCAGGCGCTCGTACCGCTCCTGCACGACGGCCTTGGGCAGCTGGTCCGGCAGGTCGGCGGCGGGCGTGCCCGGGCGCGGCGAGTACTGGAACGTGAACGCCGACGAGAACCGGGAGGCCTCGACGACGCGGAGCGTCTCGGCGAAGTCCTCCTCGGTCTCCCCCGGGAAGCCCACGATGATGTCGGTCGTGATGGCGGCGTCCGGCATCGCCGCGCGGACGCGGTCGAGGATCCCGAGGAACTTCTCCGACCGGTAGGACCGCCGCATCGCGCGCAGCACGCGGTCCGAGCCCGACTGCAGCGGCATGTGCAGGCTCGGCATCACCGCGGGCGTCTCGGCCATCGCGGCGATGACGTCGTCCGTGAACGCCGCGGGGTGCGGCGACGTGAACCGCAGCCGCTCCAGCCCCGGGATCGTGCCCGCCGCGCGCAGCAGCTTCGCGAACGCGCCCCGGTCGCCGAACTCGACGCCGTAGGAGTTCACGTTCTGGCCGAGCAGGGTCACCTCGATGGCGCCCTGGTCGACCAGCGCGGCGACCTCCGCCAGCACGTCGCCGGGCCGCCGGTCGCGCTCCTTGCCGCGCAGGTGCGGGACGATGCAGAACGTGCAGGTGTTGTTGCAGCCGACGCTGATCGACACCCAGCCGGCGTAGGCGGACTCGCGGCGCGTCGGCAGGGTGGACGGGAAGACCTTGAGGGACTCCTCGATCTCGACCTCGGCCGCGCGGTTGTGCCGCGCCCGCTCCAGCAGCACCGGCAGGACGTCGAGGTTGTGCGTCCCGAACACGACGTCGACCCAGGGCGCGCGCTCGACGATGCCGGAGCGGTCCTTCTGCGCGAGGCAGCCGCCGACGGCGATCTGCATGCCCGGGCGCGCGCGCTTCGTGCCGGCCAGGCGCCCGAGGTTCCCGTACAGCTTGTCGGCCGCGTTCTCGCGCACCGCGCACGTGTTGATGACGATGACGTCGGCCTCCTCGGCCGCCGCCGCCTCGGGCGACGCGGCGACGTAGCCGGCCTGCTCGAGCATGCCCGCCATGTGCTCCGAGTCGTGCACGTTCATCTGGCAGCCGAGCGTCTTCACCAGGTAGGTGCGCGCGGGTGCCGCCGCCGTCGACGGCGGTGCGTCGAGCGCGGTGCGGGCGGGGGGCGTGGTCGTCGTGCTCATCGCCGACAAGGGTACGTCCGCGTATCCGCGCGTCCGTCCGTGCGTGCGTCAGCCTGTCCGGCCGTAGTGACATCGGGACGACCCGGACATGACCGAGACGTTTCTCATCTGTGACCTGAAGGGGTGGCGCAGTTAACAAGCGCCCCATAGGTTCCAGGAATGGCACAGCCCGACCCGGCCCCGGCCCGCCCCTCCCACAGCGGCGAGCCCCTCGTCGTCCTCGACCACGTCAACAAGCACTTCGGCGCCCTGCACGTGCTGCAGGGCGTGAACCTGACCGTGCACCGGGGCGAGGTGGTCGTGGTGATCGGCCCGTCCGGGAGCGGCAAGTCCACGCTGTGCCGGACCATCAACCGCCTCGAGACCATCGAGTCCGGCACCATCACGCTCGACGGCGTGCCGCTGCCCGCGGAGGGCCGCGCGCTCGCGAAGCTGCGGGCCGACGTCGGCATGGTGTTCCAGTCGTTCAACCTGTTCGCGCACCGCACCGTGCTGCAGAACGTCACGCTCGGCCTGCGCAAGGTCCGGCGCCTGGGCGCCGCCCCGGCGAAGGAGCGCGCGATGGCCCTCCTGGAGCGCGTCGGCGTCGCGAGCCAGGCCGACAAGCTGCCCGCGCAGCTCTCCGGCGGCCAGCAGCAGCGCGTCGCCATCGCCCGGGCGCTCGCCATGGAGCCCAAGGTCATGCTGTTCGACGAGCCGACCTCGGCCCTGGACCCCGAGATGATCAACGAGGTCCTCGACGTCATGGTCGCGCTGGCCGCCGAGGGGATGACGATGGTCGTCGTCACGCACGAGATGGGCTTCGCCCGCCGCGCCGCGGACCGCGTGGTGTTCATGGACGGCGGGGCCATCGTCGAGGAGGCCGACCCCGAGACCTTCTTCACCGCACCGCGCAGCGAGCGCGCCCGGGACTTCCTGTCGAAGATCCTCACCCACTGAGCCGCACCCAGCCGCACGACACGACACGACACGCATCCGACACGCGACGCAAGGAGCTCCCGATGAGAACCCGCACCGCTGGACCGATCGCCCTCGCCGCAGCCGCCCTCCTCACCCTGACCGCCTGCGGCGGCTCGGACGACGCCGACGAGGGCGCCAGCCCGGAGGTCTCCGAGGTGGAGGCGGCCGACTTCCCCGAGGGCTCGACCATGGCGGAGCTCGCCGAGGCCGGCTCCATCACGATCGGCACGAAGTTCGACCAGCCGCTGTTCGGCCTCGTCGGGCCGGACGGCACGCCGGAGGGCTTCGACGTCGAGATCGGCAAGATCATCGCCGGCGCGCTCGGCATCCCGGAGGACGGCATCAAGTGGACGGAGACCATCTCCGCGAACCGCGAGTCCTTCATCGAGTCCGGCCAGGTCGACCTCGTCATCGCGACCTACACGATCAACGACGCCCGCAAGGAGGTCGTGTCGTTCGCGGGCCCGTACTACGAGGCCGGGCAGTCGATCCTCACGCTCGCCGACAACGAGGACATCCAGGGCCCGGACGACCTGGCGGGCAAGAAGGTCTGCACCGTCAGCGGCTCGACGCCCGAGGCGAACCTGCTGGAGAACTTCCCCGACACCGAGGTCGTGCCCTTCGGTGCGTACTCCGACTGCCTGGAGCCGCTGCGCGGCGGGCAGGTCGACGCGATGAGCACGGACAACGTGATCCTCGCGGGCTTCGCGGCCGACGACCCGACCTTCGAGGTGCGCGGCGAGCCGTTCACCGAGGAGCCCTACGGCATCGGGCTCGCCCTCGACGACACCGACTTCCGGATGTGGATCAACGACGTCCTGGAGGCCAGCTTCGAGGACGGCAGCTGGACCGAGGCGTGGGAGGCGACCGCGGGCACCGTCCTGCCGACGCCCGAGCCGCCCGCCGTCGACCGGTACTGACCTCACCGGCGCCCGGCCCGCACCCGCGGGCCGGGCGCCGCACCCTCTCGTGGAGGACCCTGCGTGGACCTGATCGCCGACAACCTGCCGGCCTACTGGAGCGGCTTCCTCGTCACCCTGCGCCTCGCTGCCCTGTCCGGGGCGATCGCCCTGGTCGTGGGCACCGTGCTCGCCGCGATGCGGGTCTCCCCCGTCGCCCCGCTGCGCGCGCTCGCGGTGCTCTGGGTCGAGGTGCTGCGCAACACCCCGCTCACGCTCGTGTTCTTCTTCCTGGTGTTCGTCGCCCCGCAGTTCGGCGTCCTGCCGCCCCTCGGGTTCTGGACCGCCGTGATCGCGCTGTCCGCCTACACGTCGGCGTTCGTCTGCGAGGCCGTGCGCTCGGGCGTCAACGGCGTGCCCGTCGGGCAGGCCGAGGCGGCGCGCGCGATCGGCCTGACGTTCGGGCAGACCCTCAGCCTCGTGGTGCTGCCGCAGGCCGTGCGGTCGGTCATCCCCCCGCTGATCAACGTGCTCATCGCCCTGACCAAGAACACCTCGGTCGCCGCCGGCTTCGCGGTCGTCGAGCTGCTCGCCTCCGGCCGCCGGATCGCCCTGGCGAACCCCGGCGAGGCGACGCTGGCGCTCGCCGGCGTCGGGCTGTTCTACCTGGTCATCACCGTCCCCGCCGGCTACCTGGCCGGGGTCCTCGAGCGGAAGGTGGCGTTCGCCCGATGATCCCACCCCACGACCTCGTTCGCTGCGCTCACGAGCCCGAGGGGACCCCGAGATGAGCTCCGTCCTGTACGACCAGCCCGGACCCGTCGCCCGGCGCCGCGAGCGGATCGGCTCGATCGTCGGCGGCCTGCTGATCATCGTGCTGCTCGCCCTCGCTTTCCGGTACGCCGACCAGCGCGGCCTGTTCGGCGCCGACCGGTGGGACGTCCTGTACGACCCGCCGAAGAACCAGTCCGCCGAGGACGTCTGGCGCTCCATGGTGGTCCGCGGGCTCGGCGCCACCCTGCGCGCCGCCGCCGTGGCCGCCCCGCTCGCGCTGCTGCTCGGCATCGTCCTGGCCGTCTGGCGGACCACGCGGTACCGGTGGCTGCGGCTGCCCGCGACCGCCGTCATCGAGCTGTTCCGCGGGCTGCCCGTGCTGCTCATGATGCTGTTCGCGCTGCTCGGGTTCGGCTGGGACGCGTTCGGCTCCGTCGTGTTCGGCCTCACCGTCTACAACATGGCGATCATCGCGGAGATCCTGCGCGCCGGGCTGGCGTCGCTGCCCCGCGGGCAGGCCGAGGCCGCCTACGCCATCGGGCTGTCCCGCGCGCAGACGCTGCGGCTCGTGCTGCTGCCCCAGGCGGTGCGGACCATGCTCCCGAGCCTGATCGCGCAGATGGTCGTGCTGCTCAAGGACTCCTCGCTCGGCTTCATCGTCGGCTACCCGGAGCTGCTCAAGGCGATGCAGAACAACGCCCAGTACTTCGGCAACACGTACTACGTGGCGCTGTTCGTGCTCGGCGCGGGCATCTACCTCGTGGTGAACCTGTCGCTCACCCGGCTCGCCGTCTGGCTGCAGGGCCGCAGCACCCGCACCGCCGGGAAGCTCACGGTCGACCCGACGCTCCCGGCCGGATCGGCTGGCGGCGGGTACGGGGGCTTCGCGGCCGGCGCCGGCGGGGCGGGACCGGTCTGACGGTCCCGGACCCGGCGGTCAGCCCGCGGTCGCGCTCGCGCGCACCTCGCGGACGACCGTCACCTTGATCTCGCCCGGGTAGGACAGGTCGTGCTCGATGTGCCGGGCGATCTCGACCGCCAGCCGGCCGAGGTCGGTGTCGGGCACCTGCGAGGGCTCGACGACCACCCGCATCTCCCGGCCCGCCGCCATCGCGAGCGCCCGCCGCACGCCGGCGTGGCCCGCGACGAGCTCCTCGAGCTGCTCCAGCCGCTCGACGTGCTGGTCGACGTCCTCCCGGCGCGCGCCCGGCCGGGCGGCGGACATGGCGTCGGCGACCTGGACGAGCACCGCCTCGACGGTCTCCGCGGGGACCTCGTCGTGGTGCGCGGCGATGCCGTTGACCACCACGGCGGACTCCCCGTGCCGGGCGGCCAGCGCCGCGCCCACCTGGGCGTGGGTGCCGGGGACCTCGCCCGTGAGCGCCTTGCCGATGTCGTGCAGCAGCGCGGCGCGCCGGGCGACCTCGACGTCCGCCCCGAGCTCGGCGGCGACCTGCGCGGCGAGCAGCGCCGACTCCACCAGGTGCTCCAGCACGTTCTGCCCGAACGACGTCCGCAGCCGCAGCCGCCCGAGCACCCGCACGAGCTGCTCGTCGAGCCCCCGCACGCCGGCCCGCTCGGCGGCGTCGTGCCCCGCCTCGTCGGCGCGGTCGTCCGCCCCGGCGAGCGCCTCCGCGTACGCCGCCTCGATCCGCTGCGGGTTGATCCGCCCGTCGGCCATCAGGGCCTCGAGCGCCACCCGCGCGACCTCCCGGCGGTCGGCGTCGAAGCACGACAGCACCACGGAGTCGGGCGCCTCGTCGACCAGCACGTTGACACCGGTGAGGGCCTCGAAGAGCCGGATGTTGCGGCCCTCCTTGCCGATGATCCGGCCCTTCATCTCGTCCGAGGGCAGCGGCAGGACCGTCACGGTGCTCTGGCTGCTGGTCGCGACCGCCGTCCGGTGCACCGCGGTGGCGAGCACCCGGCGCGCCCGCGCCTCGGCGGTGCGGCGGGCCTGCGCCTCGATGCGGCGGACGGACGCGGTCGCCGCGGTGGTGGCCTCCGCGGTGAGCTGGCGCAGGAGCTCCGCGCGGGCCTCCGCGGCGGTGAGCCCCGAGGTGGCCTCGAGCCGCTCGACGGCCTCCCGGTCGGCGGCGGCGACGCGCTCCACGGCGGTCCGCTCCGCGGCGGCGAGGGCCTCGGCGGCACGGCGCTCGGCGGCGGCGACCGTCTCGGACGCGGCGCGCTCCGCGGCCGAGGTGCGCTCCGCGGCTGCGCCCGCCGCGGCGGCGGTCTCCTCGGCGGCCCGGCGCCGGAGCTCGGCCGCGGCGTCCTCGGCCGCGCGGGCGGCGCGCTCGCGCTCGGTCGCGGTGCGCTCGGCGACCGCGGCGCTCTCCTCCCGCTCGACGGCGCGGGCCTCCCGGCGCTGCGCGTCGACGAGCGCGGCGCGGGCCTCGTCACGGATCGACTGCACGTCCTCCAGCGCCTGCTGCCGGACGGCGGCGGCCTCCCGCCGGGCGAGCAGGACGAGGATGAGCGCGACCAGGCACGCGGCGAGCAGTCCGACGACGATCGCGACGTCCTGCATGGGTCACACTCCTGATCGGTGGTGCTGCGCCCGGCGGCCGGGCGGGTCCGCGGCGGCGGGCTCGCGCGGCGCCCGGCGGGACGGGACCGGCCGCGGCCGGCACCCGTGACCAGCGGCGCGAGACGTCCATTGTTCACCACGGGCGGCGCCGTCCCGGGGAGCGTGACGTCCCGGCGGGTCCGGCCGGCCGTCACGCGCGCGAGAGCGCGGGCCGTCACGCGCGCGACCGCGCGAGGCGTGGCGGGTCAGTCGTCGACGCCCGAGGCCCGCCAGCCGCCTCCGTCGTCGGCGTCGTCGTCCGCGGCACCCTCGGCCGCGAGCTCCTCCCGGACCACGCGGGACACCAGCGAGCCGCCGTAGCCCTTGCGGCCGAGCGCGCCGTACGCGCGCCGCAGCCGGACCTCGCGGTCCAGGCCCCGGGTGGAGCGGAGCTTCTTGCGCGCGAGCGCGCGGGCGGCCTGCTCCTCGTCGGCGTCGTCGACCTGGCTCAGGGCCTCGTGCGCGATGCCGTCGTCCACGCCCTTGCGGCGCAGCTCCATCGCGAGCGCGCGGCGGGACAGGCCGCGCTCGGCGTGCCGGCTGCGCACGAGCATCTCGGCGTAGGCGACGTCGTCCACGAGGCCGACCTCGGTGAACCGGTCGAGCACCCGGTCGGCCACGTCCTCGGGGACGTCGCGCCTCGCCATCGCCTCGGCGAGCTGGGCGCGGCTGCGGGGGGCGGCGGTGAGCTGACGGAGCGCGATGGACCGGGCCACCGACTCGGGGTCCGGCTCGGCGTCCGTGCTCGCGGCGCCCGACTCCGGGGGCTCGCCGGCCGGGGCACGCCGACGGCCGCCACCGGTCCGCCGGGCCGCACCGCCGCCGTACCCGCGTCCCGCCGACCGTCCGCGCTGCCGCGAGGTCGCCGGACCGGCGTCGTCGGGGTCGCCCGTCCCGCCCGGGGCGCTGCTCGACGATCCCGTGATCGCGGCCAGCCGCTCCGCGATCGCGGCGACCTGGTCCGGCACCGTCGAGTCAGACACCGTCGAGGTGCCCTCCGACGTCTCCCGGGCCGGGGCGACGTCCGCAGGCGCCGGGGTCGGCACCGGCGCGTGCGCCGACGGCCCCGGGTCCCTGCGCTCCCGCACCGTGCGCCTGCGCTCCGGCCCGGGGGTCGGCGCCTCGTCCCAGACGGACGCGGGGGCAGGAGCGTCGTCGTCCCACACGGAACCGCCCGGCCCGGCCGACGCGTCCCACGCGGAACCGCTCGCCAGGGCCGACTCGTCCCACGCCGCCAGCCCGCCGTCCGGCGCGTCCTCCCACGCCGAGTCCGCCGCGTCCGGCACCGCCCAGGCTGATCCGTCCGGCTGCGCCGCCGGGGACGGCACGAGGTCCCCGGAGCGCCGCGCGCCCCGGGACCCCCGCCCGTCCCCGGTCGGGTCGTGCTCGGTCGACATCAGAAGTCGACCTTCACCTCCGCGCCGGCGGGCGCGTCGACCTTGGCACCGATGCCGAGCTTCTCGAGGATCTTCTTCTCGATCTCCACCGCCAGGTCCGGGTTGTCCCGCAGGAAGCCGCGGGCGTTCTCCTTGCCCTGGCCGAGCTGGTCGCCCTCGTAGGTGAACCACGAGCCGGACTTGCGGATGAACCCGTGCTCGACGCCCATGTCGATGAGGCCGCCCTCACGGGAGATCCCCACGCCGTACAGGATGTCGAACTCGGCCTGCTTGAACGGCGGGGCCATCTTGTTCTTGACGATCTTGACGCGGGTCCGGTTGCCGACGGCGTCCGTGCCCTCCTTGAGCGTCTCGATGCGTCGGATGTCCATGCGGACCGACGCGTAGAACTTGAGCGCCTTGCCACCGGTGGTGGTCTCGGGCGAGCCGAAGAACACGCCGATCTTCTCGCGCAGCTGGTTGATGAAGATCGCGGTGGTGCCCGACGCGTTGAGCGCGCCGGTGATCTTGCGGAGCGCCTGGGACATGAGGCGCGCCTGGAGACCGACGTGGCTGTCGCCCATCTCCCCCTCGATCTCCGCCTTCGGCACCAGGGCCGCGACGGAGTCGATGACGACGATGTCGATCGCGCCGGAGCGGATCAGCATGTCCATGATCTCGAGCGCCTGCTCACCGGTGTCCGGCTGGGACACGAGCAGCGCGTCGGTGTCCACGCCGAGCTTCTTGGCGTAGTCGGGGTCGAGCGCGTGCTCCGCGTCGATGAACGCGGCGATGCCACCGGCGCGCTGGGCGTTCGCCACGGCGTGCAGGGCGACGGTCGTCTTGCCGGAGGACTCCGGGCCGTAGATCTCGACGACGCGGCCCCGTGGCAGCCCGCCGATGCCGAGCGCGACGTCGAGGGCGACGGACCCGGTCGGGATGACCTCGACGGGGGCACGGCCGTCGTCGCCGAGGCGCATGATCGAGCCCTTGCCGAACTGACGGTCGATCTGGCTGAGGGCGGCCTCGAGGGCCTTCTCGCGGTCCTGGGGAGCGGGCATGATGTTCCACCTCGTGCGTCTCGTGCAGCGTCGCGCTGCGCCTGCGGGGGCTGGTCTCCGTGTCGTGCGGTGACGCTATGCCCGACCACCGACATGCACCCCGGAGCCGTCCACGACCCGCACCCGACGCCCCACCTGTGGACGTCTCGCGGGCCGCGCCGACCTCGCGGCGCGTCACCGAGAACCACTCTAGCCGAACACATGTTCGACCGGGCTGGACCGACACGCCGGCGCGTCGCCGGCGTGGGACCGCCCCTACGACGCCGGGACCGCGCCGCCCAGCCGCTCGACGGCGTCGCCCAGGTGGACCGCCTCCCCCGGGGCGAGCAGCAGCGGCTCGACCCTCCCGCGCCGCGCGAGCGCGCGGGCGAACGCCGGCCCGGCGCGGTCCATCCACCCCGGTGGCAGCCGCCGGGACGCCGGCGGGTGCAGCGTCCCCCAGTGCACCGGGACCGCCCACCGCACCCCGAGCTGCTCGCACACCGCCGCGGCCTGGTGCGCGTCCATGTGCCCGCCGGACAGCCGCGGCCCCCAGCCCCCGACCGGCACCAGCGCCAGGTCGATCGGCCCGCCCGCCAGGTCCGGGAGCCGGCGCATCTGGGGGTACGGCGCGGTGTCCCCGGCGAACCACACCCGCAAGCCCGGCGCGACGACCAGGAACCCGTGCGTGCCGTTCGGCCGGTGCGGCATGGGCCGGTGCCCGTGGTCGGCGCGCACGGGACGCACCCGGACGGCCGTGCCGGGCACCGTCCACCACTCGTCGGCGGCCAGGCCCACCGTGCCCGGGACGCCGTGGCGCGCCAGCCAGTGGGCGTTCGACCGGCCGGCGAGCACGGGCGAGCCCCCCAGCAGCCGCAGGGAGCCGAGCTCCGCGTGGTCGTGGTGCAGGTGCGAGACCAGCACCGCGCCCGCACCGGCCCAGTCCTCCCGGCGGGGCGGCTCGGTGCGGCGGCGGAGCAGCCCCGCGTGCGGGCGCAGCAGCGGGTCGGTCACCACCCGGGCGCCCCCGACGTCGAGCACGACCGTCGCGTGGCCCAGCCAGCGCACCGTCGCGCCCGCGCCCGTCGGGTCGCCCGCCGTCACGGCGCGCCGTCCCCGACGGCGTCCTGCGCCGCGCGCCGCGCCGCCCCGGGCCGGAGCCCCAGCGTGGCCGACCAGCGCAGCAGCTGCTCGTGCACCCGGTCGGCGCCGACATGCATCCGCTCCCCGCCGACCGCGTCGAGCAGGTCGTCGTCGAGCGGCAGGTCCGCCGGGTGCAGCAGCACCGCGAGGTTCTGCGGGCCGCCGAGCCCGCCGTGGGAGCCGACCTGGCCCTCGAACGCGTGCACGTGCCCGCCGGGCGTCACGTCCGACAGCAGCACCAGGTCGCCGACGTGCTCGAGACGGCCGAGCCGCCGCAGGTCGCCGGCGGCCATCGACCCGTACCGGGCGACGGGGTCGGCCCCGTCCACCGGCTGCGCCCCGTCCGACCCGTCGACCTCGAGCCACGCGACGCCGCCCGGGCCGATCGCCATGAGGCCGCGGGCGGCGGTGTCGACGAGCACGAGCCCCACGCCGGGCGTCGCCGCGAGCCCGCGCACCAGCCCGGGCCAGCGCTGCTCCACCTCCTCCAGCACGAGCCGCCGCCCCGCCCGCGGGAACCAGACCATGCCGAGGTTGCCGGAGCCGGCCACCGCGACGTCCGGCGGCTCGTCGCCCGTGGACGGCGTGGAGCCGTCGGGGTCCTCGCGCCGGTCCCGGCCGTGCGGTCCGAGCACCATCGACGGGCGACCGGGCGCGCGGTCCTCGCCGCGCCGCGCGGCCGCGCTGCTGAGGAACGCGTTGAGCGGGCCCCACTCCTCGTCCGTCGCCGCCTGCACCGCGTCGACGCCGGGCTCGGCCATGAGGTGCCGCACCACGTCGACCAGCTCGCGGCCGGTGCGCTGCGCGAAGGTCTCCCCGAGCGACTGCCCGTGGTCGGACAGCACGACGACGCGGTAGTCGCGGGGCGCCGCCTCGGCGACCCGCACGAGGGTGTCGAGCACGCGGTCCAGGCCCTCCAGCGCCCGCAGCGACTCCGGCCGGGTCGGGCCTGCGTGGTGCGCGATCTCGTCGTAGTCGACCAGGTCCACGAAGACGACCGGGGCGCCGCGGACCAGCTGCTCGGCCACCAGGGACGTCGCCAGGTCCCGCAGCAGCACGTTGGTCACGCCGCGCAGCACCACGTACCAGCCGCGCCGGGGGACGCGCGGGCGCACGTCCCGCACCCGCTGCCGGCGGCCCTGGTACAGCTCCTTGACCATCTCCCCGCACGTGAGGGTGATGGCGCGGGCCAGCACGAACGGGCTGGCGAAGAACCGCAGGTACGACGTGCCGGGCCCGATGCCGCGCCGGGCCTGGCTCATCACGAGCAGCTGCCGCTCGGCGTCCCCGGAGAACATCGTGGCGACGGCCGCTCCCCCGTCGGCGAGCAGCCCCCTCCCGTCGGACATCCGGCGCTCGACCAGGGCCGCGTCGTCCGGGTGGTTGGTGACGACCAGCCGCCCGGTCTCGCGGTCCCACCACCGGAAGGACGGGATGGAGTCCGCGGCGCCGTGCAGCAGGCCGGCCTGGCTGGCGGGCGTCGTCGACGGGGCCTGCGCCCACCACGTCCGCGAGCGGTGCGACCCGGACTCGACCCACCGCGCGATGGTCGGCACCAGCCCGGCGTCGACCGCCTGCGCCAGCACCGCGGCACCGACCCCGTCGAGCTGCACGACCAGCAGGCCCGGCGGCCGCTCGTCCGGGACCGCGCCACCGCCCTCGCCCGCGCGGCGCGCGTGCGAGCGCGCCCGCCGCAGCACGTCACCGACGACGTAGTCGGAGTCCGACGCGCCCCACACCCAGCGGCCGACCGCCATCACGCACGCGGTGATGACCAGCACCTGCACGACCGCCCACGGGTTGACCGCCTCGAGGCCCGGCACGCGGGTCAGCGCCAGCCACGCGACGAGCACCTGCGCGCCCAGCCCGGCGACGAGGGCGCCCATCGCGCCGCCCACGCGCGCCAGCACGCGCAGCGACGGCCGCAGCACGAGGTCGCCGACCGCGACGCAGGCCGCGGCGACGAGCACCGAGCCGGGGTTGGTCGCGTGCACCCCGTCGACCACGGCGATCGCGAACCCCATCCCCAGCGCGGTCGTGACCAGCCCGAGGAGCGCGTCGCCGACGTCGCTGAGCGTGACCGACCAGCGGCCGGGGCTGCGCGGGACGTCGGGCACGAGGTCAGCCTCCCACGCGACCGCGCGCGGGCGGCAGGGCCGTCAGCGGTGCGGGGGCGCCTGCCGGTGGCGGTCCGACCCCCACCGCTGCGGGTCGGGGATGTCGAGCTCGTCGCACAGGGCGTGCCACACGTCCCGGGGCTCCACCCCGGCGTCCAGCGCCTGCTCGGGGGTCCGGTCGCCGAGCGCGGGCAGCACGAGCTCGCGGACCAGGGCGCGGCCGTGGGCGCTGCCCAGCACCTCGTCGACGAGCTGCCAGAACTCGCGGTAGCGCACTTTCATCCTCCTGACCTGATGACGCGGAGCTCGGCGGTTGAGACGCGGTGCCCATACGCGCGACCTCAAACCGACTTCCGTCCGATGCCCGCGATTCAAGGGCCCTCAGCGCCGACAGTTGGCCCAGAGCGCTCCGAGAGCCGCGCTTCGTGGACACCAGGGTCCGAAGCTCGACCGCGCTGGACAGCCAAGCCTGAAGGGGCAGGAGCCGCCTCAGACCGCGAGCAACACGCGGTTCTTGGCGGCGGACGGGTCGCCCAGCGCAGCGATCAGCTGCCCGACCGTGCTCTCGTGACTCAGACCGTACTGCTCGAGAGAGATCCATCCAGGGTTGTCCGCGAGATCTCCATGAGCGAGCTGAGTCGTCCAGACCATGTCAGCGCCCCATGGTGCGGCAAGGACGATGGTCTCGCCTCGTTGGTCGATCTCCTCGAAGATGTCGCCGAGCTGGTCGATGGTGCGGGCGCATACGATCACGACGACACCGGAGGCGTCCGTACGGCTGTCCGCCAGGAACTCGTCTCGAGCGTCAGTCGCCAGCATCCGCTGGACTCCATTCGCCAGGGCGGCCCGTTCGCCGCTGCCGACGCCGTCACGGAAGCGCAGGGCGTACTCGATGCCCTCTGGTGTCTCGTACAGATGCTGGCTGTGACCCACGACCTGTCGAACGCCGAGCTCGCCGAGGACACGCTTGTAGTCCCTCAGAAACTCGGTCTGAGTAGGACGGGCCATGACGAACCCGGGCAGCTGTGGTGACTCCGCCCAGATGCAACCGTCGTCGAACGTCACGATGAGATGCACCGTGTCAGGCACCGCGGACCACCTCCCTGGCCTCATCATCAGTCAGTCCTACCTGCTTCACAAGCACGTTGCGCACAAGGTGCCCGCCGACTGTGTCTCCCTCATGAAACGCGAACGTGAGTGTCGGTCTTCCCGGTGACCGCATCGTTCGGTGCGAACCGGTCGACCGCACGGTGCGGTATCCAAGGTTCCGCTCGAGGAGCGTGCGAAGCCGCCGCGCCTTCATCGAGGGTAACCGGGCGTCCGTGGCGTCATGCGGCTTGGTCCGCGCTCATGTCGGCGACTCCTCACGCGCCCGTTTCATCGTGGTGATCCAGCCCTCATCGTCACGAGCCGCGTGTGCCGCTGCCCCTAGTCGCTCGGAGAACAAGGATCTCGACAGACTGGTCGGCACCCATGGCGGCCACCATCATGTCCGCACAGTCACGGTAGGGGAAACCACTGACGACGCTCCCCGCCTCCCCTGAATTTGGAACCCTGGGAGCCTCGTCCACGCCTCATGACCACGACGACGCTGCCGGTGCGGGTTGCGCCGTCAGTCCGGCGCCCGCAGCGACATGAGCCAGCCGCTGAGCGGCACCGCGAGCAGCACGGGTCCGGTGTACTCGCGCGGCGCCGTGCCGTCGTCCCCGCCGACGCGCACGACCAGGTCCGACGGCGCCGGGTTGCTCAGCAGGACGCCGAGCAGGTTGCCCCACAGCCCGCGCACCGTGGCACGGCGGCGCGCCCGGCCCGCCAGCAGCGCGTCGACCACCGCGACCACGTCGCGGCGCGGCACCTCCAGGTCGACCACGTCCTCCACCCGCACGGTGTCGCGGCCGTCGCGATGCAGGTGCACCGCGAGCGCGGGCGCGCCGTCGAACAGCACCGAGACCCGGCCGCGCGCGGAGTCGAGGGCGTCCGCGGACCCGTCGACGTCGGCGGCGTCCCACGGGTCCGCCTCCGGCACGGGCGCCGGCGGCCGGCCGTGCCGCGCCCCGGCCTCCCACAGCGCGTGGACGGCGGCCTGGGTCACCTCGTCGATCGGCATGCTCGATCATGGCAGGGCCGGCGCCCCGGCCGCAGGCGCTCCGGGCGCAGGCGTCCCGGTGAGCGGGTGCCGCCCTGACCAGGCGCCCGGCACGCGGGTGTCGGTGCCGGGGGACAGAATGGCGCGGTGACACCACCCCCCGAGCCCGACCGGAGCGCCGACGACGTGCTCGGCCGGTTCTCCGAGTCGACCCAGGACTGGTTCCGCGGTGCGTTCGCCGAGCCGACGGCCGCGCAGGCGGGGGCGTGGGACGCGGTCTCGACCGGGCGGCACGCGCTGGTGGTGGCCCCGACGGGATCCGGCAAGACCCTCGCGGCGTTCCTGTGGGCGCTGGACCGGATCGCCGCCGAGCCGGTGGACGAGGCCGCCGACCCGGTCGAGCGCTGCCGGGTCCTGTACGTCTCGCCCCTGAAGGCGCTCGCGACCGACGTGGAGCGCAACCTGCGCTCCCCGCTCGTGGGCGTGCGGCAGGCGGCGACCCGGCGCGGGCTGACGCTCCCGGACGTGCGGGTGGGCGTGCGGACCGGCGACACCCCGCCGAACGAGCGGCGCGCGTTCGCCACGAAGCCGCCGGACATCCTCATCACGACGCCGGAGTCCCTGTTCCTCGTGCTGACCTCGGGCGCCCGCGCCGGGCTCGCGGGCGTGCAGACCGTGATCCTGGACGAGATCCACGCCGTCGCGGGGACCAAGCGCGGCGCGCACCTGGCCGTCTCGCTGGAGCGGCTCGACGCGCTCCTCGACCGCCCGGGCGGCCCGGGTCCGGCCCAGCGGGTGGGGCTGTCGGCGACCGTGACCCCGGTCGACCGGGTGGCCGCGTTCCTCGCGGGCGGGCGCGCGCCGGCGGACGGCGGCCGCGAGGTCGTCGTCGTGCAGCCGCCGTCGACCAAGGTCATCCAGGTGGACGTGGTCGTGCCCGTGCCGGACCTCACCGACCTGGGCGCGCCGCTGCCCGACGACGGGTCGGGTACCCGCGCGCCCCGGGCGAAGGACGCGGACCTGCCCCCGCTCGCCCCCGGCGAGGCCGACCTCACCGGCCAGGCCGCCGGCTCCGGCGGCACGCGGCCGTCCATCTGGCCGCACGTCGAGGAGCGGGTCGTCGACCTCGTGGCCGAGCACCGCTCGACCCTCGTGTTCACCAACTCCCGGCGCGGCGCCGAGCGGCTGACCGCCCGGATGAACGAGGTGTGGGCCGAGCGGCAGGGCGAGGACGTCCCCGACCCCGGCACGCTCTGGGCGGCGCAGGTCACCGCGCAGTCCGGCACTGCCGTGGGCGTCGACGCCCGGGACGCGGACACGATCATCGCCCGCGCCCACCACGGGTCCATGAGCCGCGCGGAGCGCACCCGCACCGAGTCCGAGCTGAAGGCCGGCCGGCTGCCGGCGGTCGTCGCGACCAGCTCGCTCGAGCTCGGCATCGACATGGGCGCGGTGGACCTGGTCGTGCAGGTCGGCGCGCCGCCGTCGGCCGCGAGCGGCCTGCAGCGCATCGGGCGCGCCGGGCACCAGGTCGGCGCGGTCTCGCACGGCGTCGTGTTCCCGACGTTCCGCGGCGACCTCGTGCCCGCGGCCGTGACGGCGCTGCGGATGCGCGCCGGGCAGATCGAGCCGGTGTCCGTGCCCGCGAACCCGCTCGACGTGCTCGCGCAGCAGGTCGTCGCCATGGTCGCCACCGAGGACTGGACCGTCGCCGAGCTGGCCGCGGTGGTCCGGCGGTCCGCCCCCTTCGCGACCCTCGGGGACGCGACGCTGCGGGCGGTGCTCGACATGCTGGCGGGCCGCTACCCGAGCGAGGAGTTCGCCGAGCTGCGGCCACGGATCGTGTGGGACCGCGCGACCGACGTGCTCAGCGCCCGCCCCGGTGCCCTGCGGCTGGCGGTGACGAGCGGCGGCACGATCCCGGACCGCGGCCTGTACGGCGTGTTCCTCGCCACGGGCGCCGAGACCGCGGACGTGCCGGTCGACGCGGAGCGCTCGGGGGGCCGGACCCGCGGCGGCAAGCGCGTGGGCGAGCTCGACGAGGAGATGGTCTACGAGTCCCGCGTCGGGGACACGTTCACGCTCGGCTCCAGCACGTGGCGGATCGAGGACATCACCCCCGACCGCGTGCTCGTCACCCCGGCCCCGGGCGTCCCGGGGCGGCTGCCGTTCTGGAAGGGCGACTCCCAGGGGCGGCCCGCGTCGCTCGGCCGCGCGATGGGCGCCTGGGCCCGCGAGGTCACGGACCTGCCCGACGGGGAGGCGCGGGCGCGGGTGCGCGAGGCGGGCCTCGACGACTGGGCAGCGGACAACCTGCTCGGCTACCTCCGCGAGCAGCGCGAGGCCACCGGCGTGCTGCCGAGCGACGTCACGGTCGTGGTCGAGCGGTTCCGCGACGAGCTCGGCGACTGGCGCGTGGTCGTGCACTCCCCGCTCGGCGCCCGCGTGCACGCGCCGTGGGCGCTGGTGCTCGGCGCCCGGCTGCGCGAGCGGTTCGGCGTCGACGCGGCGGCCCTGCACGCCGACGACGGCATCGTCCTGCGGCTGCCGGACATGCTGGCCGCGGCCTCCGACCCGATCGGGGACCTGCTCGGCTGGTCCGCCCCGGACGCGTGGTCCGCGGACGGCTCACCGGCCGGCGGCGGCGCGCCCGAGACCGCCCCGGTCGACGCGGCCGACCTGCTCATCGAGCCGGAGGAGGTCGCCGAGGCGGTCCGCGCGGAGCTCGGGGGCTCCGCGATGTTCAGCGCGCGGTTCCGCGAGGCCGCCGCCCGCGCGCTGCTGCTCCCCCGCCGGCGCCCCGACCGGCGCCAGCCGCTGTGGCAGCAGCGGCAGCGGTCCGCGCAGCTGCTGAGCGTCGCGTCGCGGTACCCCGACTTCCCGATCCTGCTCGAGGCCGTGCGCGAGTGCCTGCAGGACGACTTCGACATCGACGCCCTGATCGAGCTGATGCGGGACGTGTCGGCCGGCCGGGTCCGCGTGGTCGAGGTCACCACGACGCGGCCGTCGCCGTTCGCGCAGTCCCTGCTGTTCGGCTACACCGCGCAGTTCCTGTACGACGGGGACGCGCCCCTGGCCGAGCGCCGCGCCGCCGCCCTGACCCTGGACCCCACGCTGCTCGACGAGCTGCTGGGCGGGGGCGGCGGGTCGCAGATCGCGGACCTGCTGGACCCCGACGCCGTGCTCCGCACCGAGGCCGAGCTCACGGCGACCGACCCGGACCGGCAGGCCCGGACGGCGGAGCAGGTCGCGGACGTCGTGCGCCGGCACGGCCCCCTGCCGCTCCCCGGCGTCGAGGCCCGCACCCGCGAGGAGGTGCGGGGCGAGGTCGCGGGCTGGCTCGCCGACCTGGAGCACGCGCGGCGGCTGATCCGCGTCCGGATCTCCGGCGTGCAGCCCGCCGAGGCCGAGCAGTGGGCGGCCGTCGAGGACGCCGGCAGGCTGCGCGACGCGCTCGGGGTGGCCCTGCCGGTGGGCGTGCCGGAGGTGTTCACCGAGGTGCTGCCCGACCCCCTGGGCGACCTGCTGCGCCGGCACGCCCGCACGCACGGGCCGTTCACCGCCGCGCAGGCCGCCGCGCGGTTCGGCCTGGGCACCGCGGTGGTGCAGTCCGCGCTGCGGCCGCTCGAGCGCGCCGGCGTGGTGGTGCAGGGCCGGCTGCGGCCCGACGCGCTCGGCGGGGTCGGTGACGAGTACTGCGACGCGGACGTGCTGCGGACGCTGCGCCGCCGGTCGCTCGCCGCGCTGCGCTCGGAGGTCGAGCCGGTGCCGCAGGTCGCGCTCGGCCGCTTCCTGCCCGCGTGGCAGCACGCCACCGGCCGGCCCGGGCCGGGCGCGCTGCGGGGCCTCGACGGGCTGGCGCGCGCGGTCGAGCAGCTCGCCGGGGCCGTGGTGCCGGCGTCCGCCCTGGAGTCGCTCGTGCTGCCCGCGCGCGTGCCGGACTACACCCCGGCCCTGCTCGACGAGCTGACCTCGGCCGGCGAGGTGCTGTGGGCCGGGCACGGGACCCTGCCCGGCAAGGACGGGCTCGTCAGCCTGCACCTGGCGGCGACCGCGGACCTCACCCTCCCGCTGCTCGCCCCGCCCGGCGAGGAGGTCACCCCGGCCGAGCACCTCGACACACCGCTGCACCGCGCCCTGGTGGACGCCCTGCGCGGCGGCGGCGCGTACTTCCTCGGGGCCCTCGGCTCACGGGTCGCGGAGCAGCTGGAGACCCCGCCGTCCCAGGCGGCGCTCGTCGAGGCGCTCTGGGACCTCGTGTGGGCCGGCCTCGTCACCAACGACGGCCTGGCACCGCTGCGCGCCCGGCTGGCCGGCGGGCGGACGGCGCACCGGACGGCCTCGTCGGCACCGCCGCGCGCCCGGGCCCTGACGACGGGCCGCTACGGGACCCGCGGGCTGCGGGGCGCGGGCCTCGGGCTCCGCGGCACCGGGCTGGGCGGCGCCGGGCTGGGCGGGACCGGGCTGGGCGGCGCCGCAGGGGTGGCGGTCGGCGGCGAGGCGGGCGGGCGCTGGGCCGTCCTGCTCCGCGACCCGTGAGCCCGACCCCACGCGCCGCGCGCACGCCCTCGCCGCGCAGCTGCTCGACCGGCACGGCGTCCTCACCCGGGCGGTGGCGCCCGCCGAGGGCGTCTCGAACCAGTTCGCGGCCGTGTACCGGGTGCTCGCGGCGCTGGAGCAGGCGGGGCAGGTGCGGCGCGGGTACTTCGTGGAGCACCTCGGCGGCTCCCAGTTCGCGCTGCCCGGGGCGGTGGACCAGCTGCGCGCCGACGCCCGGCAGCTCGAGCGGATCGCGGAGCAGTCCGTGCCCGCGGACGCCGACCGCTCCGTGGTGCTGCTCGCCGCGACCGACCCCGCGAACCCGTACGGCGCCGCGCTCGGCTGGCCGGTGCGCGCCGACGCCGCCACGGGCCACCGCCCCGGGCGGAAGGCGGGGTCGGTCGTGGTGCTCGTCGACGGCGAGCTGGCCCTCTACCTGGAGCGGGGCGGACGGACCGTGCTCACGTTCAGCGACGACGAGACCGTCCTGCGCCTCGCCGCCGACCGGCTCGCCGACGCGGTGCGGGAGGGGCGGCTCGGGCGCGTGACGCTGGTGCGCGGGGACGGCGAGGAGCTGCTGTCCGGCGGCGTGGAGACCACCGCGCTGGGCCGGGCGCTCACCCTGGTGGGCTTCGCGCCGACACCGCGGGGCATGCGGCTGCGGGGTGCGCGGTGACCGCCGGTGCCTGAGGGCGACATCCTGCGGCGCACCGCCACCCGCCTGGACCAGGCGCTCGTCGGCCGGGAGCTGGTCCGCGCGGACCTGCGCTGGCCGACGGCCGCCACCGTCGACCTGGTCGGCCGGACCGTGCTCGGCACGGCGTCCTACGGCAAGCACCTGCTCACCCGGTTCGACGACGGCCGGACGCTGCACACCCACCTGCGGATGGACGGGTCCTGGCGGATCGCCCGCACCGGCTCCCCCGGTGCGCGCGCCGCGAACCCGGCGGTCCGCGCGGTGCTGGCCAACAGCACCTGGACGGCGGTCGGCGAGCTGATCGGGATGCTGGACGTGGTGCCCACCCGCGACGAGCACACGCTCGTCGGGCACCTCGGGCCGGACCTGCTCGCGGACGACTTCGAGACCGCGGGGCTGCCCGAGGCGCTGCTCCGGTGGGCCGCCCGCGGCGCGACCCCGGTCTGCGAGGTGCTGCTGGACCAGACGGTCGTCGCGGGCATCGGCACCATCTACATGGCCGACTCGCTGTTCCTGGAGCGGATCTGGCCGTGGACGCCGGCCGACGAGGTCCCCGACGCCGGGCGGCTGCTCCGCGTGGCCCGGGCGATCATGCTCCGGTCGGTGGGCACGTCCACGCCCTCGACCACCGGGGAGACGTACCGCGGCCGCACGACGTGGGTGCACGGTCGGCTGCGCGAGCCGTGCCGCCGGTGCGGCGCGCCGATCCGGCGAGGCCTCGCGGGGACGCCTCCCACGGAACGGCCGGCGTACTTCTGCGGCGTCTGCCAGCGACCGCCGGAGGGAGCGCCACCCGCCTGACCCGGCGTCGGCGGCGGCCGTCGGCGGGGCGCGGGCCTGCCTCCGCCCCCCGGGCACGCCGACGCCCGGCCTGCTCCGCCGGCGAGGGCGGGCAGACCGGGCGTGGACGGTGCTCGGGTGGGACCGGCGAGCGGATCAGCCGATCGGGGTGAGCTCCGGGCGACGGCGGTTCCAGGGGCTGTCCGGGCCGGTGAGGGCCGACGCGAGGTCGACCGGGACCGTGTCCGGGATCAGCAGCCCCTCGGCCACCGCGATGCGGTCGCTGACCTCGCGGAGGACGAGCGACATCGGCGTGTTCAGCGCGTCGCAGATGCTCGCGAGCAGCTCCGACGACGCCTCCTTCTGACCGCGCTCGACCTCGCTGAGGTAGCCCAGCGACACGCGGGCGGCGGAGGACACCTCGCGCAGGGTGCGACCCTGCCGCTGGCGGGCGTCCCGCAGCACGTCACCGATCTCTCGGCGCAATACGACCATCTGGCGTCCCCCTCTCGAGTCCCGATCCTGCTCCTGCCGCACGGCCGGTCCGCCCGCAGGGACGGTCCGGACGAGTGCGGCACCCTTGTGGCCCCGCTCGGGGAGGCTCCCACCGTACATGTCACTGCCCCGACGGGCAGCGCCTGGACGGGTGGACGGCCTGCTGTTCATCACGATCTTCCCAACGCGCCGGGGCCCCGCCGTGTTCCCGGGGCGCCGGCGTCGTGGTCGCCGCGCACGGCCTCCAGCGCCTCGCGCAGCACGGCCGCGCAGGTCGCGGCGCGGATGGCCGCCCGGTCGCCCGTGAGCGCGAGGGTGCGCACGAGGGTCCCGTCGGGTGTCGCGACGGCGACGTGCACCGTGCCCGGCGGCCGACCGTCCTGGGGGTCCGGGCCGGCGACCCCGGTGGTCCCCAGGCCGACGTCGGCGCCCATGACGCCGCGCACCCGCTCCGCGAGCTGCCGGGCGACCTCCGGGTGCACCGCGCCGTGCTCGGCGAGCAGCCCCGCGTCGACCCCGAGCACGGAGCCCTTCACGTCGGTGGCGTAGGCGACGACGCCCCCGCGCAGGGAGCGGGACGCCCCGGGGACGTCGACCAGGGTGGCGGCCACGAGCCCGCCGGTGAGCGACTCGGCGGTCGCGACGGTCCAGCCGCGGTCCTCCAGCGCCGCCAGCAGCTCCGCCGCGACGCTGCCCGCACCGGTCTCCGTCACCGCGGCGACGGCACCGGGTCCGCGGTGCCGGCGACGTGCTCGCGGTGCACCCGCACGGCGGTCCGCACGTAGTCCAGGCCCGTCACGAGGGTGACGACCACGGCGGCGCCCATGAGCACGCTCGCCACGACGAGGACGGCCACCGGCAGGTGGTCGAGCGGCAGCAGGAACAGCCCGACGGCGAGGGACTGGAGCACGGTCTTGATCTTGCCGCCGCGCGAGGCCGGCAGCACCAGGTACCGCAGCAGGAAGAACCGCATGATCGTGATGCCGATCTCGCGCACCAGGATCGCCCCGGTCACCCACCAGCTGAGGTCGCCGAGCAGCGACAGCCCCACGAGCGCGGTGCCGATCAGGGCCTTGTCGGCGATCGGGTCGAGCAGCTTCCCGAGGTCCGTGACCAGGCCGAGCCGCCGGGCCAGGTAGCCGTCGAGCCGGTCGGTCGCCGCCGCGAGGGCGAAGATGCCCGTCGCGACCAGCCGCCAGGCGACGTCGTCGCCGCCCTCCATCAGCAGCGCCCAGGCGAAGAACGGCACGACGGCGATGCGCAGCACCGTCACGAGGTTCGCGACGTTCATCGGCGAAGGGCGGCTCACCCCCACAGCCTACGGGCAGGCGGTGCGCGGAACCGCGCCGGACGCCGTCAGCGCAGGTCGTCGGCGTCGTCGAAGTAGTCGACGGCCTCCGGCGGCTCCCCCGGCATCCGGCCCTCGGGCGCGGCGTACCGGTCGTCCGCGGCAGCCCCGCCGCCGCTGCCCGCGGCCGCGGGCTCCGGCTCGCCCCGGAGCATCGCGAGCGTCCCGGGCAGGTCGTCCGGCGTGATGAGCACCTCGCGGGCCTTGGACCCCTCGGAGGGGCCGACGATCTCGCGGGACTCCAGCAGGTCCATCAGGCGCCCGGCCTTCGCGAACCCGACCCGCAGCTTGCGCTGCAGCATCGACGTGGAGCCGAACTGCGTCGTCACGACGAGCTCCGCGGCCTGCAGCAGCAGGTCCAGGTCGTCGCCGATGTCCTCGTCCACCTGCTTCTTCGCGGCGACGACCGCGACGTCCTCGCGGTACACGGGCTTCAGCTGGGTCTTCACGTGGGCGACGACCGCGTGGATCTCCGACTCGCTCACCCAGGCACCCTGGGTGCGCATCGGCTTCGCGGCGCCCATCGGCAGGAACAGCGCGTCGCCCTGGCCGATCAGCTTCTCGGCGCCGGGCTGGTCGAGCACCACGCGGGAGTCGGTGAGCGACGAGGTCGCGAAGGCCAGGCGGGACGGCACGTTCGCCTTGATCAGACCGGTGACGACGTCCACGGAGGGCCGCTGGGTGGCGAGCACCAGGTGGATGCCGGCGGCGCGCGCGAGCTGGGTGATCCGCTGGATCGACGCCTCGACGTCGCGCGGGGCGACCATCATGAGGTCGGCGAGCTCGTCCACGATGACCAGCAGGTACGGGTACGGCGCGATCTTCCGCTCCGAGCCGGGCAGCGGCTTCACCTTGCCGGCCTTCACGGCGACGTTGAAGTCGTCGATGTGCTTGAACCCGAACATCGCGAGGTCGTCGTACCGCGCCTCCATCTCCCGGACCACCCACTCCAGGGCCTCGGCGGCCTTCTTGGGGTTGGTGATGATCGGGGTGATCAGGTGCGGGATGCCCTCGTAGATCGTGAGCTCGACGCGCTTGGGGTCGACGAGCACCATGCGGACCTGGTCCGGCGTGGCACGCATCAGGACCGAGACGATCATCGAGTTCACGAAGGACGACTTGCCCGCGCCGGTCGCACCGGCGACCAGGAGGTGCGGCATCTTCGCGAGGTTCGCGGTGACGTACCCGCCCTCGACGTCCTTGCCCACGCCGATGACCATCGGGTGCTCGGTGCGGCGGGCGGCGCTGGACCGCAGCACGTCGCCGAGCGAGACGGTCTCGCGGTCGGTGTTCGGGATCTCGATGCCGATGGCGGACTTGCCGGGGATCGGCGACAGGATGCGCACGTCGGCGCTCGCCACCGCGTAGGCGATGTTCTTCGACAGCGCCGTGACCCGCTCGACCTTGATGCCCTTGCCGAGCTCGACCTCGTACCGCGTGACGGTCGGGCCGCGGGTGAAGCCGGTGACCTGGGCGTCGATCTCGAACTGCTCGAGCACGCTGGTGAGCGCCTCGACGACGCGGTCGTTCGCGGCGGACCGGACCTTGTGCGGCGCGCCCTTGGCCAGGGCGTCCTCCGACGGGAGCGTGTAGAGGACGTCGCCGCCCAGCACCGGCTGCTCGCCGCGCGGGACGCCGGTGGTCGGCGGTGCGACGAGCTCGGGACGCGCCGCCTCCCCCGCCGCACCGACGGCCGTGACCGCCTGCGTCGGCGCGGTGGGCGGGCGCGGGGCGTCGACGTCGGGGGCCACGTCGTCGGGCTCGAGGACCGCGGTGGCGTCCTCCTCCTCGCGGCGCCGGCGCTCGCGCTCGACGAAGGCGGCCCGCTCGAACGCCTCGTCACCGGCGTAGCCCTCGAGCCGGTCGGCCTCGAGCTCCTCCTCGGTGCGGTCCTTCTTCCGCCGGCCCAGCAGCGAGCGCCGCGGCTTGGCCGGGGGCTCCTCGACCGCCGTGTGGCCGGCGTTGATGACGAGCGGGGCGTCGTCGTCCTCGGGCTCCTCGTCGCGGTGGTTGCCGGTGAGCCGGTCGTACACGCCGCGCAGGCGCGGGCCGATCTGGTTGACGGGGGTCGCCGTCACGACGAGCAGCCCGAAGAACGCGAGCAGCACCAGCAGCGGGACGGCCGCCCACGCGGTGACCAGGCTGACCAGCGGCGTGCCGACCAGGTACCCGACGATGCCGCCCGCGTCGCGGACCGCCTCGAAGCCGTTCGCGGGGGCAGGCAGGTCCTGCTGCACGTGCACCAGCCCGCACGCGGCGAGCGTGATGGCGGTCAGGCCGATGCCGATCCGGGAGTTCGCCTGGTTCTGCTCGGGGTGCCGCATCAGCCGCACGGCCACGGCGACCAGGGCGAGGGGCACCGCGACGGCGACCCGGCCGAACGTCCCGGCGACCACCACGTGCACCGCGTCGCCCGCCATGCCGTCCAGGCCCCACCACTCGCGCGCCGCCACGACGATCGCCAGCGCGAGCAGGAAGAACGCGGCGCCGTCGCGGCGCAGGGCGGGGTCGAGGTCGCGGGCGCCGTGCCCGACCTTGCGGGCGGCACCGCCGATCACGTGCGCGCCGCCCATCCAGATGCCGCGCACGATCCGCAGCGGGAGGGCGGGTCGCGGGGCGGGGCGGGTGGCTCGCGGCGCCGCCGGCGCGCGCGGCGGGTGCCGGGGGGCGGGCGCGGGCGGGGGCCGCCGCACGGGTGGCGGTGGAGGACGGACGGGCGGCCATGATCCTCACGGTAGTCGCCGAGCCCCCGCGACCCGCGGATCTGCCCCGCCGCGGTCGCGTGTCGGTGCCGGGCGTCACACCGCGCCCCTGCGCAGCACCGTGCGGCTCAGGCGGTCAGGAGCCCGACGCCCAGCGTCACCACGCCCGCGGCGACGGCGACCGCGCCGACGGGCAGCAGCACCACCGCGCGGTTCGGCCGGGTGCGGCCGCGGCCCGCGGCGGACAGGAAGAAGCCGGCCGGCAGCGCGACCGCCCCGACGAGCACCCCGGTCTGCGCGAGCCAGCGCCACGGGCCCGTGAGGTCCGTCGCCTCCCCGAGCAGCAGGCACACCAGGCCGAGCGTGACGAGCACCCCGGCGTGGGCGTGGCCCGCCCGGTAGAACGAGCGCTGCAGGTCGGTCGCCGGCTCGCGCCCGGTGACGACGCGCAGCAGGAACCAACCGCCCGACTCGATGGCGACGATCGTCAGGGCGACCACCCCGGCGGTGACGCGCGCGGCGTCCGTGAGCTCGATCATGGCGACCCCCTCGCGTTCGCGAACGTTGTTATGGAACATCGTTCGAGAACCGCCTGCACGCCGCCGTCGCCGCGGTCCTGGCCGGCTCCGGCCGCGCCGCCGACGCCCGCGAGCCCGCGCTCACGCTCTGGGCGCTCGTGCACGGGCTCGTCGAGCTGGAGCTGCACGGTCTGCTGCCTGGCACCCCGGACCAGCGCGCCGCCCGGTACACCTCCGCGCTGCGGGCGGCCGGACCCGCCCTGCTCGGGGCGGCGCCCACGCCGTAGCGGGTGTCGGTGCGCGGTGGCACGGTGGGCCGCATGGGGAACCCCGTCGTCACCGCGGCCCAGGTCCGCCGGCACCGGCTGCGCGTGCAGCAGCTCGACCGCCCGGTCGACCCGGCCCGCGCCGTCACCGACGCCGCCGTGCTCGACCTCGGGGTGCAGGACACCGGCCCGGACGGCGCGCTGTGGGCGCTCGCGCTGCGCGGGGTGCCCGTCGCGGCGCACGCGTGGGACGACGCGCTCGCGCTCGCCTGGACGGTCCGGGGCGCCCCGCACGCGTACCGCCGGGCGGACCTGCCCGCCGTGCAGCGCGCGGTGCGGCCGTACTCCGACGCGGACGCGCGCAAGCGGATCTACGACGCCGCGAAGCCGCTGCGCGCCGCGGACCTGCGGCCCCTCGACGCCCTGGCGCGCGTGGCACGCACCATGCGCGAGGTCGTCGACGAGCCGCTCGACAAGGGCGGCGTCTCCACCCGGATGACCCGCGAGCTGCCGGGCCCGTACCTGCGGTGGTGCCGGTCGTGCGGCGTCACGCACATGTGGGAGATGCCGTTCCGGCTGGCCGCGCTGCACGGCGGGCTCGAGCTGGAGCCCGACACGTCTCCCCCGGTGCTGCGCCGCGCCCCGCGGTTCCCGGCGCGGCAGGTCGGCGCCGTCGAGCGCCCCGCCGACGAGGCACCGGACGCGGACGGGCCGTTCGACCTCGTCCGGGGCGTGCTGCACCTGCTGGGTCCCACCGACCCGAAGCACGTGGCCGCGTTCCTCGACGCCCCGCCCGCGGACGTCCGGCGCCGGTGGCCGGCCGACGCGGTCCCGGTCGAGCTCGACGGCGCCGAGGTCGCGGTGCTCGCCGACGACCTGCCGGCGCTGCAGGACGCCGCCCGCGACGGGGACGCGCCGGTCGTCCGGCTGCTCGGCCCGTACGACCTGTTCCTGCAGGCGCGCGACCGGCACGTGCTGGTCACGGACGCCGACCGGCACAAGGCGCTGTGGCCCGTGCTCGGCCGGCCCGGCGCGGTGCTCGCGGACGGGGACGTCGTCGGCACGTGGCGCCCGCGGGCGCGCGGCCGGCGGCTCGCCCTGGAGCTGGACCCGTGGGTCCCGTGGGACGCCGGGCTCCAGGAGGCGGTCGCCGCCGAGCACGCGCGCCTGGCGGCGTTCCGCGGCGCGGAGGTCGCGTGACCGGTCCGGCGAGGTCGTCACATCGGTCCGAGGTCGTCCGTCCTGCGTGACGACCTCGTGCGCGAGTGACGACCTCGCGCGCGGCAGGGACGACGACGGCCCGGCCTCGCACGCGCCGGGGCGTGCGGGACCGGGCCGGGGCGCCGGGGACGCGCGGGGCTCAGGCCTCGACGACCACCGGGATGATCATCGGCCGGCGGCGCAGGCGGTTGGACACCCAGCGGCCGACGACGCGGCGCACGACCTGCTGGAGCTGGTGCGTGTCGACGGCCCCGCCGCGGGTGGCGTCCTCGAGCGCGGCGACGACCTCGGGGAGGATGTCCTCGAACACCGCGGTGTCCTCGGCGAATCCGCGCGCGTGGATCTGCGGGGAGGCCAGGACCTTGCCGTCGGTGCTGCTGACGACCACGAAGATCGAGATGAAGCCCTCGTCCCCGAGGATGCGGCGGTCCTTGAGGTCGGCCTCGGTGATGCCGCCGACGCTGGAGCCGTCGACGAACACGTACCCGCACGGCACGGCGCCGACGACGCTGGCCCGCCCGTTGACCAGGTCGACGACCACGCCGTCCTCGGCGAGCACCACGCGGTCGGCCGGGACGCCGGACTTCACGGCGAGCGCGCCGTTCGCGACCAGGTGCCGGACCTCGCCGTGCACCGGCATGACGTTGCGCGGCTTGAGGATGTTGTAGCAGTACAGGAGCTCGCCGGCGCTGGCGTGGCCGGAGACGTGCACCTTGGCGTTGCCGCCGTGCACGACGCGCGCGCCGAGCCGGGTCAGGCCGTTGATGACGCGGTAGACGGCGTTCTCGTTCCCGGGGATCAGCGACGACGCGAGGATCACCGTGTCGCCCAGGCCGACCGAGATCTTGTGGTCGTTGTTGGCGATCCGGGACAGCGCGGCCATGGGCTCGCCCTGGGAGCCGGTGCACATCAGCACGAGCTCGTCGTCGCGGATGTCCCCCATGCGCTTCTGGTCGACCAGCACGCCCTCGGGCACCTTGAGGTAGCCGAGCTCGGCGGCGATGGTCATGTTGCGCACCATCGACCGGCCGACGAGCGCCACCTTGCGGTCGTGCGCGGCGGCGGCGTCCAGGACCTGCTGCACGCGGTGCACGTGCGAGGAGAACGACGCGACGACGATCTTGCGCGCGGACGTCGCGAACACCCCGTCGAGCACCGGGCCGATGTCCCGCTCCGGGGCGACGAAGCCCGGCACCTCGGCGTTGGTGGAGTCGACCATGAACAGGTCGACGCCCTTCTCGCCCAGGCGGGCGAACGCGCGCAGGTCGGTGATGCGGCCGTCCAGCGGCAGCTGGTCCATCTTGAAGTCGCCGGTGTGCAGCACGGTGCCGGCGGGCGTGGTCACGGCCACGGCCAGGGCGTCCGGGATCGAGTGGTTCACCGCGACGAACTCGCACGAGAAGGCGCCGACCTGCTCGGTCTGCCCCTCCTTCACCGCGAGGGTCAGCGGGGTGATCCGGTGCTCCTTGAGCTTCGCCTCGACGAACGCGAGCGTCAGCTGCGAGCCGATCAGCGGGATGTCCTTGCGCAGGCGCAGCAGGTACGGGACGGCGCCGATGTGGTCCTCGTGCCCGTGGGTGAGCACGATGCCGTCGATGTCGGCCATGCGGTCGGCGATGTAGTCGAAGTCCGGCAGGATCAGGTCGACGCCGGGCTGGTGGTCCTCGGGGAACAGGACGCCGCAGTCGATGATGAGCAGCCGGCCGTCGTACTCGAGGACGGCCATGTTGCGGCCGACCTCGCCGAGGCCACCGAGGGCCACGATCCGCAGACCGCCCTCGGGCAGGGCGGGCGGCAGGGCGAGGTCAGGGTGCGGGTGGGACATTCTTCTCCTGGTCGGTTACGGCGCAGTGGCGAGGACGCCCGCGAGACCGGCCGCGCGGAGACCCGCGCGCACCGCCTCGACGTCCTCGTCCGTGGCGGCCACGTTGGGCAGCCGCAGGTGCCGGGACGGGATCAGACCGAGGGACCAGACGGCGGCCTTGGCCGCGACCGCCTGGAACCCCTGGCCGTTCAGCGCGTCGACCGCCGGTGCGATCGACAGGAAGATCTGCAGGGCGCGGGCGTGGTCCCCCGCGTCGTGCGCCGCGGTGATCGCGGCGAGCTGCGGGCCGGCGACGTGGCCGACCACGCTGACGATGCCCGCCGCGCCGTGCGCGAGGAACGGCAGGTAGAGCGAGTCGTCCCCGCTGTACCAGGCCAGCCCCGTGCGGGCGGCAGCGGTCGCGGCCGCGTAGAGGTCGCCGGTGGCGTCCTTCATCGCGACGACGCGCTCGTGCGCGGCCAGCGCGTCGAGCGTCGGCTGCGCGAACCGCACCCCGGTGCGCCCCGGCACGTCGTAGAGCATGACGGGCAGCGGGGTCGAGTCCGCGACGGCCTGGATGTGCCGGACCACGCCGGTCTGCGACGGCCGCGAGTAGTACGGGCTCACGACGAGCAGCCCGTCCGCGCCGGCGTCGGCGGCCTGCTCGGCCATCCGGACGGCGTGCAGCGTGTCGTTGGAGCCCGCGCCGGCGACCACGGCCGCCCGGTCCCCCACCGCGTCGACGACCGCGCGGATCAGCTCGGCCTTCTCCGGGGCGTGCGTCGCGGGCGACTCCCCGGTGGTGCCGTTCAGCACCAGCCCGTCGTGCCCGTGGTCCACGAGGTGCGTGGCCAGGGAGACGGCGGCGTCCAGGTCGACCGATCCGTCCTCCCGCATCGGCGTCACCATGGCGGTGAGCACCGCGCCGAACGGACGCGACGGGGTGGCGGGGAGCATGCCCCCACGGTACCGCCCCGCCCCCGGCCGCCGCGCACCGCGTCCGAGGTGGGGACGCGGTGCGCGGCGCCTGGTGGCCGTGCCGCGGCTACGCGCGGGCGGCGAGCCAGCCCGCGAGCCGGTCGGGGCGGTCGGTGATGACCGCGTCGACGCCGAGCGCCGTCGCGGCCGCCCAGTGCTCCGGCTCGTTGAGCGTCCACACCATGACCTGCAGGCCCGCGGCGTGCAGTCGCTCGACCAGGTCGGGGTGCTCGACCAGCAGCGGCCCGTACGGGTTGCACGTCATGACGCCGAGGTCGGCGCAGAGCCGCACCAGCTCGGCCGGGTCGGCCGGGACCTGGAACACCAGCAGCCCCCGGCGGAGCTCCGGGTCGGCCTCCGCGAGCGCCTCCACCGACTCGGGCCAGAAGCTCTGCCCGATCACCCGGTCGGCCAGCCCCGCGGCGCTGATCGCGTCGGTGACGGGCCGCACCTGCTCGGCGGACCAAGGGCCCTTGAGCTCCAGCAGCAGGTCGATGCCGGGGCGGCGGGCCAGGAGGTCGAGGACCTCGGCGAACGTCGGCACGCGCTGCCCGGCGTAGGCCGCGGCGAACCACGAGCCCGCGTCGAGGGACCGCAGCGCGTCGAGGCCCAGCTCGGCGACGACGCCCTGGCCGTCGGTCGTCGCGTCGACGGTGTCGTCGTGGATGACCACGACGTGCCCGTCGGCGCTGAGCTGGATGTCGATCTCGATGCTCGCCGCGCCGGCCCGCCATGCGGCCTCGAACGCGGCGAGGGTGTTCTGCGGCGCGACCGCGGAGTTCCCGCGGTGCGCGACGACCGCGGGGACCCCGAGGCCGGGGCCGCCCGTGCGGGCGACCCCGGTCCCGGTCGTGACGGCGTCGGTCACAGGTACGGCTCCACGTTCTCGCGGTAGGCCGTCTCGATCTGCGGCGCGACGGACTCGAACGCCGCGGCCGGGTCGGTGCCCTCCAGCACGATCTGCTCCAGGGCGTCCGTCAGCAGCGCGTCGGCGCCGGGGACGAACACGCGGATGTAGTCCTGCGGGCGGGCCTTCTCGGCGAGCTGGTCCACCGCGGTGCGGAACTGCGGGTACTGCTCGTAGACGGCCTTCATGGTGTCGGACTCGACGGCCGACGTGCGGACCGGCATGTAGCCGGTGGCCTGCGAGAAGGTGGCGGTGTTCTCGGTGTTCGTCAGGAACTCCAGGAACATCGCCGACGCCAGCTGCTCCTCGGGGGTGCTGGAGGAGGAGATCGCCAGGCCGGTGCCGCCGGTGGGCGTGCCGCCGCCCTGCGGGCCGTCGGGCAGGTAGGCCGTGCCGACCTCGAACTGCGCGGCGTCGAGCGCGCCCTTGAGCGAGCCCGTGGACCCGATGGTCGACGCGATGAGGCCCGACGCGAAGTCCGTCATCGAGTCGTCCGCGGAGACCGTGGCGATGGCCTGGTCCCCGTGGAACAGGTCGCGCAGGAACTCCCCGCCCGCGAGCGCCTCCTCCGAGTCGAGGGTGACCTCGAACTCGTCGGAGTACTGGCCGCCCTGGCCCCAGATCATGTTCTCGAACCACCAGGCCGACCAGGACGTGCCCAGGCTCAGGCCGAACGGCGAGCCACCCTCGGGCACCTGGGCCTCCAGCGCGGTGCTCCACTCCTGGAGCTGCTCCCAGGTCTCCGGGCCCTCGTCGGGCAGGCCGGCGGCCTCCCACATCGTCTTGTTGTAGTAGAAGAGCGGCGTCGACCGCGCGTACGGGGCGGCCCAGTGCTGGCCGTCGTACTCGTAGTCGCCGTACAGGCCCGGCTGCAGGTCCTCGGCGTCGGCGTCCAGGTACTCGAAGACGTCGTCGAGCGGCATGATCTGGTCGTTCAGGTGGTAGCGGAACCACCACACGTCGGACGCGATCACCAGGTCCGGCTTCTCGTCGGTCTGCGACGCGGCCTGGAAGCGCTGGGCGACCTCGTCGTAGTTGGCGCCGGCGGTGACCAGGTTCACCGTGATGTCCGGGTTCTCGGCCTCGAACGCGGCGATGAGCTGCTCCTCCACCGCCTGGGACTGGCCGGGGTGGTTGCTCCACCAGGTGATCTCGGAGGCGGGCTCGACCTGCGACCAGTCGGTCGACTCCGTCGACTCGGACGCCTCCGACCCGCTCGCGGCGGTGCTCGGGCCGCCGCACGCGGTGAGGGCGAGGGTCGTGCCGGCGACGACAGCGGCGAGGGCGGGAAGACCGCGGCGACGCCTCTGGGGGTGGGACACGGTGGTGCTCCTTCGGGGGGTCGTGCACCGCGGTGCGGTGCTCGGCTGACGGGCGCGCGGGGGCGCGGCCGTCTCAGGCGGCCGGCGGACCGGCCACGTCTCGGGGGTGCGGGGGGTGCTGGGCGGGTGTCAGCCCGTGACGGCCCCCGCGGTGAGGCCGGCGACGAGCCGGCGCTGCAGGACCAGGAAGACGACGAGGATCGGCAGCGTGACGACGACCGTGGCGGCCAGCAGCACGCCCCAGTTGGTGAGGCCGTCGATGTTCTGCAGGAGTGTCAGGCCGATCGGCAGCGTCATCTTGTCGGCGCGGTCGATGACCAGGAACGGCCAGAGGTAGTCGTTCCACTCGGTGACGACGGACACGAGGGTGACCGCCGCGATCGTGGGCGCGCTCATCGGGACGACGAACCGCCAGAGCTTGCGCCAGTGCCCGGCGCCGTCCAGCTCCGCCGCCTCGAGGATCGAGGTGGGCAGCGTGAGGAAGTGCTGGCGGAACAGGAAGGTGCCGAACGCGCTGGCCAGCCCGGGCACGAGGATGCCCTGGTAGGTGTTCAGCCAGCCGAGGTCGGCGACCAGGGTGTAGTTCGGGATGATCGTGACCTGCGGCGGGATCATCAGGGTGGCGATGACCAGGCCGAACACGACCTTCTTGAACGGGAAGTCGAGGAAGACCAGCGCGTACGCGCACGTCAGGCCCAGGACGACCTTGAGGCCCGCGCCGACGACCGTCAGGCCGACGCTGTTGGCGAGCAGCCGGCCGAGCGGCACGGTCTGCGCGGCCTGCGCGTAGTTGTCCAGGCTGGGCGCGCCCGGCAGCCACTGCACCGGGAACTGGTAGAGCTCGGCGGGCGTCTTCAGGCTCGCCAGGAGCAGCCACAGCAGCGGGGCGCCGAGCACGACGGTCGCCAGGATCATCGTCACGTAGCTGGCGACGTGCGGGCGGCTGCGGCGGCCGGGGCGGGAGGAGGCCGCGGTGGGGCGGACGCCGACGCCGTCCGACGGCCGCGGGGTCGCCGCCGTGCCGGCCGCCGGGCGAGGCGAGGTGAGGACGCTCATCTCGGGGCCCCCGCGGGCTCGGGAGCGCAGCGAGCGAGGTCGTGGGGTGTGATCATGCGTAGTGGACCTTTCGCTGGACGAACCGCATCTGCACCGCGGTGACCGCCAGCAGCACGAGGAACAGGACGGTGGCGACGGCCGAGGCGTACCCGGCGCGGCCGTTGACGAAGCTCTCCTGGTACACGGAGTACATGAGCGTCGTGGTGGAGCCCAGCGGCCCGCCCTGCGTCATCGCCTTGATGATGTCGAAGGACTGCAGCGAGGCCAGCATCATCGTGACCAGCAGGAAGAACGACGTCGGCGTGAGCAGCGGCAGGATGATCGACCGCAGCGTCCGGAAGGACGACGCCCCGTCGAGGGCGGCCGCGTCCTTGAGGTCCTGCGGGACCGACTGCAGGCCCGCCAGGTAGATGAGGGCGACGTAGCCGAGGTTCTTCCAGAGGTAGACCACGATCACCATGACCAGCGGCCAGGGGCGCTCGGTGTACCACTGCGGCGAGGTGGCGCCGACCCAGCTCAGCACCTCCCGCATGAGGCCGTACCGCGGGTCGAAGATGAACAGCCAGAGGATGCCGACCGCGAACCCGGACAGCACGTACGGCGCGAACGCCACGGTCCGGGCGAAGCCCCGCCCCCGCAGCTTCTGGTTGAGCAGCACCGCGAGGCCGAGGCCGAGGAGCATCGCGCCGCCGACCGTCGCGACGGTGAACACCACGGTGGTCCCGACGATCTGGCCGAACCCGCGCGACCTGAACAGCTCGACGTAGTTGCCCAGGCCGATCTGGCGGGCGACGGGCGAGCCGAGGTTCCACTGGAGGGTGGACAGGTAGAACGACTGCAGCAGGGGCCGGTAGACGAACACCAGCAGCAGGGCCACGTTCGGCCCGGCGAGCAGGAGGAACCACAGCAGGGCCGACCGGCGGCGGCGCTGCTGCAGGGCCCCGCGCCGGCGGGGGCTCGTGCCCGAGGGCACGGCCGCCGGCGGCGGGGCGAGGACGTCAGCAGTGGACACGGGGGAAGATCCGCTTCGTTCAGGGGGCAGGTGGCGGGCGGACCGCTCCGTCGCGGCCCTGCACACTCTGCGCCGCTCCCGCGACCCGGATCGAGCAGATCGGAGCGTTCCGCGGGGACGTTCCGCGAGCCTTCCCGTGGCGTTCACCTGCGGTTCGACCCGTCCACCGGCAGGCCGCGCGGCGGACAGCATCCGGGCACGCCCGCCGGGACGTCGGTCCGCCGTCCTACGCTCGTCGCCGTGCCTCCCCTCCCTCCGCTCCGCACGGGTCGGGCCCCCGACCCGGCCGTCCGCGCGGCGGTCCGGACCGCCCTGTCGGTCTCCGTCGCGACGGGCCTGTACGGGGTCTCGTTCGGCGCGCTGTCGGTCGCCGCGGGCCTGGACCTGCCGCAGACGATGGCGCTGAGCCTGCTGATGTTCAGCGGCGGCTCCCAGTTCGCCGCCGTCGGCGTGATCGGGGCCGGCGGAGCCGTCGGGGCCGTCGTGGCGACCGCCGGCCTGCTGGGGGCCCGCAACGGCCTGTACGGCGTGCAGGTCGCTCCCCTGCTCGGGGCCCACGGCTGGCGGCGGCTGCTGGCGGCGCACCTCACGATCGACGAGTCGACGGCCGTCGCCACCGCGCAGCCCACCCGGGCGGCCACCCGCGCGGGGTTCTGGTGGACCGGGGTCGGGGTGTTCGTGCTGTGGAACGCCTGCACGCTGCTGGGCGCGCTCCTGGGCGACGCGCTGGGCGACCCGCGCCGCTACGGGCTGGACGCCGCCGCCGGCGCGGCGTTCCTGGCGCTGCTGTGGCCGCGGCTCTCCGGGACCGACGCGCGCCAGGTGCGGACCGTGCGGGTGGTCGCCGTCGCGGCCGCCGTGGTCGCGCTGGCGCTCACGCCCGTCGTCCCCGCGGGTGTGCCGGTGCTGGCGGCCGCGGCGCTCGCCGTCGTCGTCGGTGCGCTGGAGCGACCGGACGGCGCGGGCGACGGGCCGGGCGCCGCCCCGGTGGTGACCCCGTGAGCCGGGTCGCGGTGTGGTGGGCGGTGCTCGCCGCGTCGGTCGTCGTGCTCGCGACCAAGGTGCTGGGGCACGTGGTGCCGGAGCGGGTGCTCGCGCGGCCGCGCGTCACCCGCACCGCGGCGCTCGCCACCGCCGCGCTGCTCGCCGCCCTCGTGGCGGTGCAGGTCGGCACGTCGAACGGCGCGCTGGTCCTGGACGCCCGGGTCGTGGCGCTGGTCGTCGCCGCGGTCGCCCTGCTGCTGCGCGCGCCGTTCGTGCTCGTGGTGCTGCTCGCGGCGGCGACCGCCGCGCTGCTGCGCCGGCTGGGGATGCCCTGACGGGTCAGACCGCGACGGGCGCCTTGATCGCCGGGTGGTGCTGGTAGTCCAGCACCTCGACGTCCTCGAACGTGTAGTCGAACAGCGAGGCGGCCTTCGTCAGCCGCAGCGTCGGGAACGGGTACGGCTCGCGGGTCAGCTGCTCGCGGACCTGCTCGACGTGGTTGTCGTAGATGTGGCAGTCCCCGCCGGTCCAGATGAAGTCGCCGACCTCGAGGCCGACCTGCTGGGCCACCATGTGCGTGAGCAGGGCGTAGGACGCGATGTTGAACGGCACCCCGAGGAACAGGTCCGCCGACCGCTGGTAGAGCTGGCAGGACAGCTTCCCGTCCGCCACGTAGAACTGGAAGAACGCGTGGCAGGGCGCCAGCGCCATGGACGGGATGTCGGCCACGTTCCACGCCGAGACGATGTGCCGCCGGGAGTCCGGGTCGGCGCGCAGCGCGTCCAGCACCTGCGCGAGCTGGTCGATCGTGCCGCCGTCCGGCGTCGGCCAGGACCGCCACTGCACGCCGTACACCGGGCCGAGGTCGCCGTCCTCGTCGGCCCACTCGTCCCAGATCCTCACGCCGTTGGCCTGCAGCCAGCGCACGTTCGACTCGCCGCGCAGGAACCACAGCAGCTCCCCCACGACCGACTTCAGGTGCACGCGCTTGGTCGTGACCAGCGGGAAGCCCTGCGTCAGGTCGAACCGCATCTGGTGGCCGAACACGCTGCGCGTGCCGGTGCCGGTGCGGTCGCCCTTCGGGGTGCCCGTCTCGAGCACGAGGCGCAGCAGCTCCTCGTACGGCGTGGCGGAGGGGCGGGTGTCGGGCAGGCCGGACGTCATGCCCCCATCGTAGGCAGCGGACCGTCCCACGCCGGCAGGTCGACCCGGGGTGTCCGCACGCCCTGCGCGCTGCGGATCCCGTCGATCACGGCGAGCTCCAGGGCCCGGGCGGCCGCGGCCTGCACCTGGACCAGGGCACCGACCCGGGACGCGCGCTCCGCCGGACCCGCCGGCAGCGGCGCGGCGCCCGTCGCGAGGGCGAACACGGTGTCGCCGTCGACCAGCGTGTGCACGGGGTCGAGGGCGCGCGCCAGGCCGGCGTGCGCGGCGGTGGCGGTGCGGGACGTCTCGGCGGGGTCGAGCGCGGCGTTCGTGGCGACCACGGCGATCGTCGTGTTGAGCGGCGCGCCGGTGCTGGTGGCCGGTTCCCCCGGGGGAACCGGCGCGTCCGGCCACGGCGCGCCGACCGGAGCCCCGGCGGCGTTCACCACCGCGAGCGCCCCGACCACCACGTGGTCCAGCGGGGCGGGCGCCCGCCCCGCCGGACCCCGCCCTTGCGCCGCTGCATCGCGATGGCCGCCCCGGTGCCCGCCCCGACGGACCCCGCTCGACGTCCGCGCCCTCCGCGCTCGCCCCCGCGGCCACCGCCGCCTCGTAGCCCAGCGGCTCGTCCGGGTGCGCGTCGAACCGCCCGCCGCGCCCCAGGTCGAACACCGCGGCCGCCGGCACGATCGGCACGACCTCGCCCCGCGCCTCCCCACGCGGTAGCCGCGGTCGTGCTCCGCGAGCCACCGCTGCACCCCGTGCGCCGTCACCAGCCCGTACGCCGACCCGCCGGTGAGCACGACGGCGTCCGCGGTCGGCACGAGCGTGCGCGGGTCGAGCGCGTCCGTCTCGTGCGTGCCCGGCCCGCCGCCGCGGACGTCCACGCCGGCGACCGTGCCCGGCGGCGGGAGCACGACCGTGACGCCGGTCAGCCACCCGTCGCCGGTGCGCTGCGCGTGCCCGACGCGGACGCCGGGCACGTCGGTGATCCCCCGCAGCCGCTCGGCCCCGGCTCCCGGCGGGGCGGGCTCCGCCCCCCGCCGGACGGCCGGCGCCGCCCCCGGGGCGGGCCCCGGAGCGGGCCCGGGGGCGGGCCGCGGGGCGCGGGCGGCCCCCGCCCCCCCGCGCCACGGCGCCGCCGGGCTGCCGCGGCACGGCGCTGCGGCGCAGGGGGTGCCGCAGCGCCGGGTGAGCGCGACACTGGGCCCATGTCGTCCTCGCCGCTGCCGCCCTACGTCGCCGCGCACACCCCGACGGGGCTGCTGATCGACGGGCACTGGCGGCACGCCTCGGGCGGCGGCACGTTCCCCGTGGCGGACCCGGCGACCACCGAGGTGCTGTTCGAGGTCGCGGACGCGACGCCGGACGACGGCCTCGCCGCCCTGGACGCCGCGCACCGGGCGTTCCCGGTGTGGCGCGACGTGTCCCCGCGGACGCGCTCGGACGTGCTGCGGGCCGTGTTCGACGCCATGACGGCGCGCGCCGAGGACCTCGCCGCCCTGGTCACGGCCGAGGGCGGCAAGCCGCTGGCGGAGTCCCGCGCGGAGGTCGCCTACGCCGCGGAGTACGTGCGCTGGTACTCGGAGCAGGCGGTCCGGCTCGACGGCCTGACCCGGCGCGCCCCGGCGGGCACGCACCACCAGCTGGTCCTGCGCCGGCCGGTCGGTCCCGCCCTGCTCATCACGCCGTGGAACTTCCCGATCGCGATGATCACCCGCAAGGTCGCCCCCGCGCTGGCGGCCGGCTGCCCCGTGGTGATCAAGCCGGCGCAGCTCACGCCGCTGACCACCGCCTACTTCGCGGAGCTGCTGCGCGAGGAGCTCGACGCGCGGGACCTGCCGGCCGGCGTGGTCAACGTCGTCCCGACGTCGTCCTCCCGCGCCCTGACCGAACCGGTGCTCGCCGACGCGCGGCTGCGCAAGCTGTCGTTCACCGGCTCCACCGAGGTCGGCCGGACCCTGCTGCGGCAGGCCGCCGACGGCATCCTGCGCACGTCGATGGAGCTGGGCGGCAACGCGCCGTTCCTGGTGTTCGACGACGCCGACCTGGACGCGGCCGTCGAGGGCGCCGTCGCCGCGAAGATGCGCAACGCGGGCCAGACCTGCGTGGCGGCGAACCGGTTCCTGGTGCAGGAGTCCGTCGCGGCGGAGTTCACCGACCGGCTCACCGCCGCGTTCGACGCGCTGGTCGTCGGCCACGGCACCGAGCCCGGCGTGACCGTGGGCCCGCTGATCGAGCGGTCCGCCGTCGAGCGGGTCTCCGACCTGGTCGCCGAGGCGGCGGACGCGGGCGCCCGCGTGCGGACCGGCGGGGAGCGCCCCGCGGGGCGCGGGTACTTCTACCAGCCGACCGTCCTGGACCGCGTGCCCGAGGACGCGCGCGCCGTCCGGGAGGAGATCTTCGGGCCCGTCGCGCCCGTCGTCACGTTCGGCTCCGAGGCGGACGGCGTCCGGCTGGCCAACGCCACCGAGTACGGGCTGGTCGCGTACGCCTACACGCGCGACGTCGGCCGGGTCATGCGCCTGGCCGAGCAGGTCGAGGCCGGCATGCTCGGCGTCAACCGCGGCATGGTGTCGGACGCCAGCGCACCCTTCGGCGGCGTCAAGCACTCGGGCATCGGGCGGGAGGGCGGCGAGGCCGGGATCGAGGAGTACCTGGAGACCCGCTACGTGGCATTGTGACCCGCATGCCCGGACCCCTCCTGCCCTCGACCTCCGACGTCTCGGTGCGGCCCGCCGTCCCCGGTGACGAGCGGGCGATCGCCGCCGTCCAGCTCGCCGCCTGGCGCGCCACCCACGGCGAGACGCTGGGCGCCGGGGTGCTCGACCGGATCGACCCCGCCCGGCTCACCGAGCAGTGGGCGACCGCGATCACCGCCCCGCCGGGCCGCGGCTACCGCGTGCTCGTCGCCGTGCACGGCCCGCGGCTCGTGGGGTTCGCGTCGGTCGTCCCCGTCACCGCGCCGCCCGGGTCGGGCGACGACACCCCGGGCGGGGAGATCCTGGCGCTCGAGGTCGAGCCGGGCGAGCGGCGCCTCGGGCACGGGTCCCGCCTGCTGGCCGCGGTGGTCGACCTGCTCCGCGACGAGGACCGCGCGACGAGCGTGCAGACCTGGGTCGTCGAGGGCGACACGGCGCGCGAGCAGTTCCTCGGCTCGGCGGGTCTCGGCGACGTCGGCGCGCGGCGCGTCCTCGGCGAGGAGGACGACCCCCGCGAGATCACCGAGCACCTCTGGGGCGCCTCGATCTGACCCGGCGCCGGCCCGCTGGTGCGCACGGGTGAGGCCGTCACCCGGCCGTGGTGACCGGAGGGTGCGGCCGGTGAACGGCCGGCGAACACCCGGCGGCGGGGCGCGGCGGACCCTCAGGTCAGCGCGCCGGAGGGCGATGGTCACGGACGTGGCTGCCCCTCAGACCCGCGCGCCCTGGCGGCGCGCCGACCGTGGCCGGGCGCTCGCCGACCTCGTGTCCACGCCCGTCGTCGTCGCCCCCACCGACTCGTGCGAGGCGGTGGACGTCGGGTTCCGCAGCCGGTGGACCGGCTCCTCCGTGCTCGTCGCGCCGCGGGAGGCGGGCGGCCCGCACGGCATGGTCGCCCGCAAGGACTTCCTGACGACGATGACCGGCCGGTACGGGTTCGGGCGGTCGCTGTGGGCCCGGCGCCCGGTCGCGGACGTCGCGCGGTGGGACGTGCCCTGGGTCGACGTCGGTGCCTCCCTGACGGAGGCGGCCGAGCGGCTCGCGGCGGGCGACAGCTACTCGGACATGGTCGTCACCGGCCCGGGCGGTGCCCCGGTCGGGATCCTCGACCCGACGACGCTGATGGAGGCCCTCGCGGCGGAGCTCGCGCACGAGGCCTCGCACGACCACCTGACCGGCGTCACGTCCCGCGCGCGGTTCGTCGACGGGCTCCGTGACCTGTGCGACGCGGCGCGGTCCGGCCGCGGCGCGGTCGTGCTGGCCTTCCTGGACCTGGACCGGCTCAAGGAGGTCAACGACACGCTCGGCCACTCGTTCGGCGACGCGCTGCTGCACTCGGTGGCGACGCGCCTCGGGGCGACGGCCCGGCCCGGGGACGTGGTCGGCCGGCTCGGCGGCGACGAGTTCGCGCTCGCCCGCCTGCTGCCGCCGCAGACGCCGGACGACACCTGGCGGGTCCACGCCCTGGGCCTGGGCGAGCAGCTGCGCGCGGCGATCGCGGCGCACGACCCGGCGCTGCCCGTGCCGGCGCACTCGCGCGTCAGCGTCGGGCTGGCGATCGGCGCCGGGTCGCTGGTCGACAGCGACCGGCTGCTGCGCGAGGCGGACCTGGCGATGTACGGGGCCAAGAAGTCCGGCGGCGACCGCGTCCGGCTCGCGGGTGCCGACACCGGTCCCCCCGAGGTCGAGACCGCGGCGTGGGCGGGCCTCGAGGTGCACTACCAGCCCATCGCGGCGACCGCCGACGGCTCGGTCCGCGAGGTGGAGGCGCTGCTCCGCAACCGCGCGGACGACGGCACCCTGGGCGGCCCGGTCGAGCCCCTGGGCCGCGCTGCGCGGGCGGGGCGCGCCCTCGACCTGGACCTGTGGGTGCTGGACCGGGCCTGCCGCGACCTGGCCGCGTGGCAGGCGGACCCCGCGGTCCGCGCGCCCGAGGTGGTCAACGTGAACCTGTCGCCCTGGGCGCTGGACGAGCTCCAGCTCGCCGAGCGGGTGCTGACCGTGCTGCGCGCCACCGGCACCGCGCCCGGGGCCGTCCGCCTGGAGCTGTCCGAGGCGGCGACCGAGGCGCAGATCGTGCGGGCCGACCCGGCCCTGCGGGCGCTGCGCGCGGCCGGCGTCCCGATCGCCCTGGACGACCTCGGCGGCGCGATGTCCGGCCTGCGGCAGGTGACCCGCCTGCCGGTGGACGTCGTGAAGATCGACCGCTCCGTCGTCGCCGGGATGCTCGACGACCCGATGGACGCCCTGCTGGTCGAGCTCGTGCACCGGATGGCGACCGACCGCGGCATGGCCGTCGTCGCGGAGGGCGTGGAGTCCCCCGAGCAGCTCGACGCCCTGCGCGCCGCCGGGATCCCGCTGGTCCAGGGCTACCTCGTGGCGCGACCGATGCCCGCCGACGCCCTGACCCGCTACCTCACCCCCGCCTGACCCGCCCCGGCTGCTCCCGCACCCCCAGCCCGCCCGACCGACCCCGCCTTCACCCGCCGCCCACCGCCCCCGCGCGGCCGAGCGGGCAGAGGGCGCGGCCCCCGCCCCCCGCGGGGCAGCGTCGGCTGCCCGCGCGGGGGCGCGGGCGGGCCGTCGGGTGACGGACGGGACGGGACGGGACGGGGGCCGGACGGGCCGTCAGAGGGACGGCGGGGCGCCCGTGCCGCGGCCGCGGTGCAGGCGGCTGGCGTGCCGGAGGACCGCGCGGGCCCGGCGGCGGTCCCCCGCGGCGTCGTACGCGAACGCCAGCCGGTACCACGCGCCCCAGTCGTCCGGGTCGGCCGCCTCCGCCTCGGCGCGGGCGCCGTCGAAGGCGGCGGTGGCGGCGGCCCGGTCGATCCGGCCGCCCGGGCTCCGCGGCAGGTCGTCCACGGGCAGCTCGCCCCGGTCGGCGAGCTCGTCGGCCATCCGCTGCACGTCGATCGCCAGCAGCCACTCCCGGGCGACGAGCACGAGCACCAGCAGCGGCAGCACCGCGAACGCGACGCCGAGCGCGATGCCGACCGGCTCCCCCGTCCGGATCAGCGCGAGCGCCCGGCCGGCGACCACCCAGACGTAGAGCGCCAGCAGGGCCGTCAGCGCGAGGGCCGCGACCAGCGGGGTGCGGCGCCGC
The DNA here is from genome assembly GCF_949769265.1 of Cellulomonas endometrii. Taxonomy (NCBI): domain Bacteria; kingdom Bacillati; phylum Actinomycetota; class Actinomycetes; order Micrococcales; family Cellulomonadaceae; genus Cellulomonas; species Cellulomonas endometrii. The sequence goes on from NZ_CATKPC010000004.1 coordinate 240,100, forward strand.
CGCTCACCGCCCGCGGGCCGCTCGGGCCGGCCGGTCCGGTCCGGGTCCGTGGGGCCGGTCACGCGCGTCAGCCCAGGTCCAAATAGTGCTCGAGCCCGACGGTCAGCCCGGGTCGCCCGCCGACGGTCCGCACCGCGTGCAGCACGCCCGGCATGAACGACACCCGGTCGAACGAGTCGTGCCGGATGGTCAGCTGCTCCCCCGGGTTCCCGAGCAGGATCTCCTCGTGCGCGACGAGGCCGCGCAGGCGCACCGCGTGCACGCGGACCCCGTCGACGTCCGCGCCGCGCGCGCCGTCCAGCGCGGTGGTCGTCGCGTCGGGGACGGGGCCGAGCCCGGCGTCGCGGCGGGCGCGGGCGATCGCCTGCGCGGTGTGCCGGGCGGTGCCGGAGGGCGCGTCGACCTTGTCGGGGTGGTGCAGCTCGACCACCTCGACGGACTCGAACCAGCGGGCGGCGCGCGCGGCGAACGCCATCGCGAGCACCGCCCCGAGCGCGAAGTTCGGGGCGACGAGCACCCCGACGCCCGGACGCTGCTCGAGGTCCGCCGCGACCCGGCCGAGCGACTCGGGGGTCCAGCCGGTGGTGCCGACGACGACGTGCACGCCCTGCGCCACGAGCGACCGGACGTTCGCCTCGGTGACCGCGGGGACGGTGAAGTCGACGGCCACCCGCGCGCCGGTCGCGGCGACCGCGCCGACGTCGTCGCCGTGCTCGAGGGCGGCCACCAGCTCCAGGTCCGGCGCCGCCTCGACCGCCGCCACGACGGCGCGGCCCATCCGTCCGGCCGCGCCGAGCACGGCGACCGGTGTCGTGTCGATGCTGCCGTCAGGTGAGGTCACGGGACGTCACCCTAGACGGTCGCCAGCACCTCCTCCATGCCGCGCACGGCCCGCCGCAGCTCCAGCGCGCTGAGACCGGTGAACCGCTCCACCTCCCGCTGCGGGTAGCCGGCGTCGCAGTAGGCGCGCAGCACGTCGACGACGCGCAGGGCGTCCCCGCGGTCGTCGACGCCGAGCTCGCGGACCGCGCACGACATCCGCACCGCGGACAGGAACGCGGCGGGCGTGACGCCGAGGTGCTGGGTCGTCAGGGCGTGCAGGGAGGCGAGCGACCGGTCGACGGAGCGGGCCAGGTCGATCGAGCGGAGCAGGCCGCGCTCGTCGTCCGCGAGCCGCACGACCCGGTCCAGGTCGTCGCGGTCGCCCACGGGCACGGGCCGGCGCACCGCGCCCACCAGGGCCTCCTCGAGCGCCCGCGCCGCGGCCCGCGCACCGGCGTCCTCGTCGGCTCCGGGCGCCGTCGCAGCGGCGGTCCACGCCGCGGCCAGCCGGTCCTCGAGCACGCCTGCGCCCAGGCCCAGCGCCTCGCCCAGCGGCCGGTGGTCGTCGACCAGGAACCCCTCGGGGTGCAGGGCGGACAGCGCCCACGGCGCGAGCCGGGCGCCGACCTCCCACGACGGGGCGGCGGGGTCGTCGGGGAGCACCACCTGCGGCACGCTGCGCGGCCCGCGCAGCACGCTGCCGATCACCTCGGTCTCGCGGGTGAGCGGGTCCACCCACCGCACCGGCCCGCCCATGCGCACGACGGCCGCGGGGCGCCCGTCGGGCAGCGCCACGCGCGGGGGCGCGCCGTGCGGACCCCGCGCCGCCCACAGCGCCTCCACCAGCCCCGGCGAGCGCGGCGGGACGGCGACGGAGCGACGGGTGAGCGTGACGGCGGCCATGGGTCCATGATCCGCCCGGGGGTCGCCGCGGGGAACGGGACCTCGGGCCCGGATCGGCCCCCGACGGCAGGAACCGGGCCCCCGCGACGGGGACCCGGCTCCTGCTCGGTCGACGCGGGCCAGGCGGCCCGCGGGTGGCTCAGTCCCCGAAGGGACCCACGCGCACCACCGAGCGCGGCCGCGACGCGAGGTCGGCGGCGAGCTCCTGGACGTCGCGCGCGGTGACCGCGCGGACGCGGTCGAGCGACTCCTGCGTGGACAGCAGCTCCCCGTGCACGAGCTCGGACTTGCCGAGCCGCGACATCCGGGAGCCGGAGTCCTCGAGACCGAGCACCAGGCTGCCGGACAGCTGCCCGACGGACCGGCGCAGCTCGGCGTCGGTGAGACCCGAGTCCGCGAGGCGCTCGAGCTCGGCGACCAGCAGGTCGGTGACCTGGTCGACCTTGCCCGGCGCGCAGCCGGCGTACAGCCCGAACACGCCCGTGTCGGCGTGGCCGGACGCGAACGAGTACGTCGAGTACGCCAGGCCCCGCTTCTCGCGGATCTCCTGGAACAGCCGCGACGACATGCCGCCGCCCAGCGCCGCGTTCAGGACCGAGAGGGTGAACCGCCGGGGGTCCGTGGCGGTGAGGCCGGTGCCGCCGACGATGACGTTCGCCTGCTCGGTGGAGCGCCGCACCGTGACCCGCTCCGCCTGCGCCGTCACGGCGACCGCGTCCCGGACGTCCCGCCGGCCGGCGGGGGCACCCCCCTCGGGCAGCGCCCAGCCGCCGTCGGTGAGGGCCTGCACGACCTGCGCCGCGAGGGCGTCGTGGTCGACGTTCCCGGCGGCCGTCATGACGAGCGTGGCGGGCCGGTAGTGCTGGCGGTAGTGCTCCCACACGGCGTCCCGCGGCACGGCCCGGATGGTGTCGGGCGTGCCGCCGATGGGACGGCCGAGCGGGTGGTCGCCCAGGACGACCGTCGCGAACCGCTCGTGCACGACGTCGCTCGGGTCGTCGTCGTTCATGGCGAGCTCTTCGAGGATCACGCCGCGCTCGGTCTCGAGCTCGTCGGCGTCGAGCCGCGCCGAGGTCACCATGTCCGCGATGACGTCGACCGCCATCGGCAGGTCCTCGTCCAGGACCCGGGCGTAGTAGCAGGTGTGCTCCTTGCCCGTGGCGGCGTTGGCCTCGCCGCCGACCTCGTCGAACGCCTCGGCGATGTCCATCGCCGTGCGCCGCGCGGTGCCCTTGAACAGCAGGTGCTCGAGGAAGTGCGTCGAGCCGTGGTGCCCGTCGCTCTCGTCCCGGGAACCCACGCCGACCCACGCCCCCACGGACGCGGACCGCATCCCGGGGACGTGCTCCGTGAGGAGGCGGACCCCGCCGGGCAGGACGGAGCGACGGACGTCGCCGTCGCCCGCCTGCCCGGCGGTCACGTCGCTGCCCGGCTCACCGGGCGCGACGAGAGGGAGGTCCAGCGGCACGTCAGGCGTCGGCCGGCTCAGCGGCGGCCTCGGCCGCACCCTCGCCGCCCTCGGCGTCCTCGGCCACGACCGCGTGCAGCGACAGCTTGCCGCGCGGGTCGATCTCGCCGATCTCGACCTGGACCTTCTGGCCCACGCCGAGGACGTCCTCGACCTTGTCGACGCGCTTGCCGCCGACGAGGCGACGGATCTGCGAGATGTGCAGCAGGCCGTCCTTGCCCGGGGACAGGGAGACGAACGCGCCGAACGTGGTCGTCTTGACGACGGTGCCGACGAAGCGCTCGCCGATCTCCGGCATGTGCGGGTTGGCGATCGCGTTGATCGCGGCCCGCGCCGCCTCGGCCGACGGGCCGTCGGTCGCGCCGATGTAGACGGTGCCGTCGTCCTCGATGGAGATGTCGGCGCCGGTCTCCTCCTGGATCTGGTTGATCATCTTGCCCTTCGGGCCGATGACCTCGCCGATCTTGTCGACCGGCACCTTCACCGTGATGACGCGCGGGGCGTTCGGCGACATCTCGTCCGGGACGTCGATCGCCTCGTTGAGCACGTCGAGGATCGCCAGGCGGGCCTCCTTGGCCTGGGTCAGCGCGTCGGCCAGCACGGAGGCGGGGATGCCGTCGAGCTTGGTGTCGAGCTGGATGGCCGTGACGAACTCGCGGGTACCGGCGACCTTGAAGTCCATGTCGCCGAACGCGTCCTCGGCGCCCAGGATGTCGGTGAGCGCCGCGTAGCGGGTCTCACCGTTCACCGTGTCGGACACGAGGCCCATCGCGATGCCGGCGACCGGCGCGCGCAGCGGCACACCGGCGTTCAGCAGCGACAGCGTGGCCGCGCAGACCGAGCCCATCGAGGTCGAGCCGTTGGAGCCCAGCGCCTCGGAGACCTGACGGATCGCGTAGGGGAACTCCTCGCGGCTCGGCAGCACCGGCATGAGCGCGCGCTCGGCGAGAGCGCCGTGCCCGATCTCGCGCCGCTTCGGCGAGCCCACGCGGCCGGTCTCACCGGTCGAGTAGGGCGGGAAGTTGTAGTTGTGCATGTAGCGCTTGCGCGTCTCGGGCGACAGCGAGTCGATCTGCTGCTCCATGCGGAGCATGTTCAGCGTGGTGACACCCAGGATCTGGGTCTCGCCGCGCTCGAACAGCGCCGAGCCGTGCACGCGGGGCAGGACCTCGACCTCGGCCGACAGCGTGCGGATGTCCCGCAGGCCGCGGCCGTCGATGCGGAAGCCGTCCGTGAGGATGCGCTGGCGGATGACCTTCTTGGTCACCGCACGCACCGCGGCGGACAGCTCCTTCTCGCGGCCCTCGAACGACGCGCCGAGCTCGTCGAGCACCTCGGCCTTGATCTCGTCCAGGCGGCCCTCGCGGGTCTGCTTGTCCGCGATCTGCATCGCCTCGTGGATCTTCGCCTGCGCGGCGCCCTCGACGGCCTCGTACGCGTCCGGCTGGTAGTCCGGGAACGTCGGGAAGTCGCGGGTCTCCTTGGAGGCCTGCGCGGCGAGCTGCTGCTGCGCCTCGACCAGGGCGCGGATGAACGGCTTGGACGCCTCCAGGCCCTCGGCCACGACGGCCTCGGTCGGGGCGACGCCGCCCTCGTCCTTGATGAGGTTCCAGGACTTCTCCGGGGCCTCGGCCTCGATCATGGCGATCGCGACGTCGTCACCGACGACACGGCCGGCCACGACGATCTCGAACGTGGCGCGCTCGCGCTCGGTGTAGCGCGGGAACGCGACCCACTGGCCGTCGATCAGCGCGATGCGCACGGCACCGACCGGGCCGGAGAACGGCAGGCCGGAGATCTGCGTGCTGATGGACGCCGCGTTGATCGCGAGCACGTCGTACGCGTCGTCCGGGTGAATCGCCAGGACGGTGATGACGACCTGGACCTCGTTGCGCAGGCCCTTGACGAACAGCGGGCGCAGCGGGCGGTCGATCAGGCGGCAGGCCAGGATCGCGTCGGTCGACGGGCGGCCCTCGCGGCGGAAGAACGAGCCGGGGATCTTGCCGGCGGCGTACTGCCGCTCCTCGACGTCCACCGTCAGCGGGAAGAAGTCGAACTGGTCCTTGGGGTGCTTGCCCGCGGTGGTCGCGGACAGCAGGGCGGTCTCGCCGTCGAGGTAGGCCATGGCCGAACCGGCGGCCTGCTTGGCCAGGCGGCCGGTCTCGAAGCGGACGGTGCGGGTGCCGAAGCGACCGTTGTCGATCACGGCCTCGGCGAACTGGATCTCGGGACCCTCCACGGGTGCCCTCCTTTGTCTCGAAGGCGCCGGACCGGTCACGGCGGTCTTCGATCGAGGTACCCGGAGCGCCGAGGCGTTCCGAGCGCCACTACCGAGGACCGGACGCGTCGACCGGCGCGGAGTGAGAAGTGGTGCTGGATGGTGCTGGGGTGGTGCTGGGGTGGTGCTGGGTCGTGCGGTGGTGCGTGCCGGGACGCGGGGCCCCGACGCAGGACCAGCCCGGACCCCGATCGGGGTCCGGGCTGGTCAGGCGATCAACGGCGCAGGCCGAGCCGCTCGATGAGGCTGCGGTAGCGGTTGATGTCGACCTTCTGCAGGTAGCCGAGCAGCCGGCGGCGCTGGCCGACCAGGAGCAGCAGCCCACGGCGGCTGTGGTGGTCGTGCTTGTGCGTCTTGAGGTGCTCGGTCAGGTCCTTGATGCGCTGCGTGAGCATCGCGATCTGGACCTCGGGGGAACCGGTGTCACCCTCGTGGGTGGCGTACTCGGTCATGATGGACTGCTTGGTGGCACTGTCGAGGGGCACGACTCTCCCGGTTTGTCTCGTTGCGCGGTGCTCCGGGGCAGGTCCACCCGGGCGCTCTCGGTCCGCGGCCGTTCTGACGGCTGTCCGAGTCTAGCAGCCGACCTCAGTCCTGCTGGTCGGCCTGGTCGGCGACGGGGCGCAGCACCCCGCGGACCCCCTCGACGTCCCGGTCCATCTGCTCGACGAGCTCGTCGACGGAGTCGAACCGCAGCGTCGGCCGGAGCCGCTCCACGAAGTCCAGCACGACCTCCTCGCCGTACAGGTCGAGGTCCGTGCGGTCGAGGACGTACGCCTCCACGCGGCGCTGGACCCCGTCGAAGGTGGGGTTCGTGCCGACGGAGACCGCGGCGGGCAGCACCGCGTCGGGCGCGCCCGGCTCGACGCCCGGTCGGCGGAGCCAGCCGGCGTACACGCCGTCCGCGGGCACCATGCCCGCCGAGTCCGGCGACAGGTTCGCCGTGGGGTACCCCAGGTCCCGGCCGCGCTTGTCGCCGTGCACGACCGTGCCGCGCATCCGGTGCGGCCGGCCCAGCACCCGCGCGGCCTGCCGGACGTCGCCCGCGGCGAGCAGCTCGCGCACCCACGTCGAGGACCAGCGCCGGCGCAGCGGGTCGGCCAGCGGGTCGGCCCCGCCGGCGCCCGCCGGGTCCTCGTCCCCGCCGTCGGGCGCGACGTCCTCGATGACCTCGACCGCGAAGCCGAACCGCTCCCCCAGCTCGACCATCGTCGCGAGGTCACCGGCGTTGCCCCGGCCGAACCGCACGTCCCGGCCCACCACGACGGTGCGCGCGCGCAGGCCCTCGACGAGGTACCGGCGGACGAACTCCTCGGCCGTCTGCTGCGCGAACTCCAGCGTGTAGGTGAGCAGGAGCACCGCGTCCAGGCCGGTCTGCTCGAGCAGCTCCAGGCGGTCGGTGTCGCCGGTGAGCAGCGGGGGCGCCTGCTCCGGCCGGTGCACCTGCTGGGGGTGCGGGGTGAACGTCACCGCCACCGACCGCGCGCCCGCCGCCCGGGCGTCCGCCACCATGCGGGTCAGCACCCCGACGTGACCGCGGTGCACCCCGTCGAAGTTGCCGACCGTCACCACCGACGGCCCGAAGTCCGCGGGGACCTGCGCCAGGTCCGTCCAGCGATGCACTCGCACTCCCGTCGGTCCGGCGCCTCGCGGCGCGCTCGGCGCGCCGCGGTCCCCCGCGGCGCGGGGACAAGCCTGCCACGCCGCGACCGGTGCCCCGGCCCGCGCGGCCTCAGGCCGACGCGGGGGCGAACACCAGGGCCGGGCGGGCGTGCGGCCCGCGGTCCTCGAGGAGCGCGACCAGCACGCCGTCGGGCGACAGCGCCGCGACGGTCACGCCCGCCCCGGCGCCGGTCGCCGGGATCCGCTGCCCGTAGGACAGCGCGCGGGTCTCGGCCTCGCTCAGCTCCCGGACGGGGAACGTCGCCCGGGCGGCGTCCGCCAGCGGCAGCGTGTCGAGCGGCACGTCGGCGGGCCACGAGTCGAGCTGCTCGAGGTCCCGCGCCACGTCGAGGCCGTAGCCGCCGACCCGGGTGCGGCGCAGCGCGGTGAGGTGACCGCCGACACCGAGGGCCCGCCCGAGGTCCCGCGCGAGGGCGCGGATGTACGTCCCCGACGAGCACACGACCGTGACGTCCACGTCGAGCGCGGCCGCCCCGGAGCCGTCCGCGTCCGGCACCGGACGCGCGTCGTGCACGTCGAACCGGGACACCGTCACGGGCCGGGCCGCGAGCTCGACGTCCTCGCCCGCGCGGACCCGCGCGTACGCGCGCTGCCCGTCGACCTTGATGGCGCTCACCGCGCTCGGCACCTGGCTGATCGCGCCGGTCAGGTCGGCGACGCCCGCGTCGAGCGCCGCGCGGGCCACCCCGGAGGCGTCCGTGCGCCCCAGCACCTCGCCCTCGGCGTCGTCCGTGGTGGTGGCCACGCCGAGCCGGATCGTCGCGGTGTACTCCTTGTCCGCGCCGACCACGTAGGTCAGCAGGCGGGTCGCCCGGCCGACCCCCAGGACGAGCACGCCGGTCGCCATCGGGTCGAGCGTGCCGGCGTGCCCGACCTTCCGGGTCCCGGCGAGCCCGCGGGCCTTCGCGACCACGTCGTGGCTGGTCCACCCGGCCGGCTTGTCGACGACCAGCAGGCCGTCGGGCGCGGTGGGCCGGCGGGGACGACGGGGCCGCTCCGGCGCGCTCATGCCGGGGTCCCGGCGCGGGACGCGATCTCGGCACCCGCCGCGGCGCCGGCCTCGACGCCGACGCACGCGAGCAGGGCGTCCAGCCCCCGGTCCTCGCGGACGTGCGCGAACGCGTCGGCGGCGAGCAGCACGTTGATCAGCATGCCGTCGGCGACGAACCGGCGCGCCACCTCGTCGAGCGCGGCGGACCGCTCCGCCTCGGTGAGGGCGGCGTCGTCCACCCCCTCGGGCAGCTCCACCCGCTCCCGGAACAAGGCGAACACCTCCCCGAGCGTGTGCCGGGCGGTGGTGCCGATCTGCGGGTCGGACGCGGCGGTGAACCCGTGCATCAGCACCCGCAGCAGGTCGCGGTCCGCCATCAGGGAGACGTAGGCCCGCCCGGTCCGGTCCGCCGCACCGGGCCCCGGCTCGACGGCGGACATCACCCCGATGATCCGCGTCGCCACACCGCGGTACAGGTCCAGGAACAGCTGCTGCTTCGACCCGAACAGCCGGATCACGTACGGCTGCGACACCCCGGCGGCGCGCGCGACCTGGTCGGTCGTCGTCCCCGCGTACCCGCCCTCGGCGAACACCGGCAGGGCGGCGGCGAGGATCTGCTCGCGCCGCTGCTCCCCCGACATCCGCGGGGCACGGGCGGTCGGCGACGGGGCCGGCGTCGGTCCCGTGGTGGCGGTGGGGTCGTCGGCAGTCACGGTTGACAGGTTATCAGCGGATAACTAGCGTCGCATCCACGAGTTATCAGTCGATGCATACAGGAGCCCGCCATGTCGACGCAGACCCCCGCACCGCCCTCACCGCCGGTGCCCGCGCGCGCCGCCACCGTCGCGCGCCCGGCCCGCCGCGCGGTCCCCGTGGCCGTGGCGCTGGTCGCCGCCTCGCTGCCCATGTTCATGGCGACGCTCGACAACCTCGTCGTGACCAGCGCGCTGCCCGTCCTGCAGAGCGAGCTCGGCGCCTCGATCACCGACCTGCAGTGGGTCGTGAACGCCTACACGCTGACGTTCGCCACGTTGATGATCGCCGCGGCCACGGTCGGCGACCGGTGGGGACGTCGCCGCACGTTCCTCGGCGGCATCGCCGTGTTCACGCTCGCCTCCGTCGGTGCCGCCCTGGCCGACTCCCCCGCCACGCTCATCGCGGCGCGCGCCGTCCAGGGCGTCGGCGCCGCGGCGGTCATGCCGCTGTCGCTCACCCTGCTCGCGGGTGCGGTGCCCGCGGCACGCCGGGCGATGGCGATCGGCGTCTGGGGCGGCGTCTCGGGGCTCGGCGTCGCGCTGGGGCCGGTGGTCGGCGGCGCGGTCGTCGAGGGCATCTCCTGGCAGGCGATGTTCTGGATCAACGTGCCCGTCGCGCTGGTGGCCGTGCCCCTGGTGCTCCGCGCCCTGCCGGAGCAGCGCGGGCGCGCGCAGCGCCTCGACCTGGTCGGGCTGCTGCTGGTCGGCACCGGCGTGCTCGGCGTGGTGTGGGGCGTCGTGCACGGCAACGAGGACGGCTGGACCTCGTTCGGCGTCCTCGGCCCGGTGCTGGCCGGGCTCGCGGCCCTCGCGCTCTTCGTCCGGCACCAGGCCCGCACGCCGTCCCCGCTGGTGCCCCTGCGGCTGTTCCGCGCCCGCAGCTTCGCCGTCGCCAACGTCACCGGCTTCGCGTTCTCGCTGGGCGTCTTCGGCGCGGTGTTCCTGCTCGCCCAGTACCTGCAGGTCGTCCAGGGCCACTCGCCGTTCGAGGCCGGCCTGCGCACGCTGCCGTGGACCGCGGCGCCGATGGTGTTCGCGCCGCTGGCCGGGATGCTCGCACCGCGGGTCGGCGTGCGACCGCTCCTCACCGGCGGGCTGGTCCTCCAGGCCGTCGGTCTGGTGTGGCTCGCGCTCGTCTCCACCGCCACCGGCGGCTACGGCGCGCTCGTCCCCGGGCTGCTGCTCGCCGGGATCGGCATGGGCCTGACCTTCGCGCCGAGCGCGACCGCCGTGCTGGCCGACATGGCGCCCGACGACCACGGGACCGCGTCCTCCACCAACTCCACCGTGCGGGAGATCGGCGTCGCGCTCGGCGTCGCGGTGCTGACCGCGGTGTTCCAGGCGGCCGACGGCGCGCTCACGCCCGACGCGTTCGCCGCCGGGCTCCGGCCCGCGGTGCTGGTGGGCGCCGGGGTCATCGCCGCCGCGGCGGTGGCGTCCCTGGCGATGCCGCGCCGCACGGGCCGCGCCCCGGCCCGCGCCTAGCCGACGGCGTCCGGCGACGAGGTCGTCACGACGGCACGAGGTCGTCACTCAGGAGTGACGACCTCGTGCCGTTCTGACGACCTCGCGGCAGCGCGGCGGTCGGGCGCGCGGTCAGCGACCGGCGCCCTCGTCGTCCGGCTCGTCCTCGTCGGCGTCGGCGGGCTTGCGGTACGGGTCCGCGTCGCCGGCGTACTGCGCCTGCTCCTGCAGCCGCGCGAGCTCCGCGTCCCGGCGCGCCGCCTCGAGCAGCGCGGCGTCCAGGTGCGCGGCGGTCTCCGGCACGGCGTCCAGGTGGAAGTCCAGCGAGGGCGTCAGCCGCACGCCGGTCTGCTTGCCGACCTCGGAGCGGATCAGGCCCTTGGCGCTCTCCAGCGCCTTGGCGCTGCCCGCGCGGTCGTCCTCGTCGCCGAGCACCGTGTAGAACACGTCGGCGTGCTGGAGGTCACCCGTGACGCGCACGTCGGTCACGGTCACGAAGCCCAGACGCGGGTCCTTGACGCGGGTGTCGATCATCTGCGCGACGATCTGCTGGATGCGGTCGGCGAGCTTGCGCGCCCGCGGGTGGTCCACCATGTCTGCTCCTCCATGAAGCCCGCACGGACGGCGGGCAGACGGCCGCGGGCCCACCCCCACGCACACCGGCGTGGGGGCAGACCCGCGGGTCACGCTGCTGGTCAGGCGCGAGGCTTCTCGCGCATCTCCCAGGTCTCGATGACGTCACCCTCGGTGAGGTCGTTGTACGACCCGAGGCCGATACCGCACTCGAAGCCCTCGCGGACCTCCGTGGCGTCGTCCTTGAACCGCTTGAGCGACTCGATGGTGAGGTTGTCGCCGATGACGTTGCCGTTCCGGAGCACCCGCGCCTTGGTGTTGCGACGGATCTCCCCGGACCGGACGATCGAGCCGGCGATGTTGCCGAACTTGGAGGAGCGGAACACCTCGCGCACCTCGGCGGTACCGAGCTGCACCTCCTCGTACTCCGGCTTGAGCATGCCCTTGAGGGCGGCCTCGACGTCGTCGATCGCCTGGTAGATGACCGAGTAGAACCGGACGTCCACGCCCTCGCGCTCGGCGAGGTCCTCCACCCGCTCCGCGTACTTGACGTTGAAGCCGATGATGATGGCGTTGTCGACCGTCGCGAGGTTGACGTCGTTCTGCGTGATGGCACCCACACCGCGGTGGATGACGCGCAGCTCGACCTCCTCGCCGACGTCGATCTTGAGCAGCGCGTCCTCCAGCGCCTCGACGGCACCGGACACGTCGCCCTTGAGGACCAGGTTGAGGGTCTCGACCTTGCCCTGCTGGAGCGCGAGCGTGAAGTCCTCGAGGCTGACGCGCTTGCGGCGCTTGGCCAGGAGGGCGGCGCGCTCGGCGGCCTCACGCTTCTCGGCGATCTGCCGCGCGGTCCGCTCGTCCGGCGCCACCAGGAAGGTGTCGCCGGCGCTCGGCACCGACGCCAGGCCGAGGACCAGCACCGGACGTGCCGGGCCCGCCTCGGTGACGTTCTCGCCGTGCTCGTCGAACATCGCCCGGACGCGGCCGTGGGCCGTGCCGGCGACGATCGCGTCACCGACGTGCAGCGTGCCGGACTGGACCAGGACGGTCGCGACGGCGCCGCGGCCCTTGTCCAGGTTCGCCTCGATGGCGACACCGCGGGCGTCCTTGTCGGGGTTGGCCCGCAGGTCGAGCGCGGCGTCCGCGGTCAGCAGGACGGCCTCGAGCAGCTCGTCGATGCCCATCCGCTGCTTGGCGGAGACGTCGACGAACATGGTGTCGCCGCCGTACTCCTCGGCCACCAGGTTGTACTCGGTGAGCTGCTGGCGGATCTTGGCGGGGTTGGCCCCCTCCTTGTCCACCTTGTTGACCGCGACCACGATCGGCACGTTCGCCGCCTGGGCGTGGTTCAGCGCCTCGATGGTCTGGGGCATCACGCCGTCGTCCGCCGCGACCACGAGGATCGCGATGTCCGTCACCTGCGCACCACGGGCACGCATGGCGGTGAACGCCTCGTGACCCGGGGTGTCGATGAACGTGATGGCCCGGTCCTGGCCCTCGTGCTCGGTCCGGACCTGGTAGGCACCGATGTGCTGGGTGATCCCGCCGGCCTCGCCCGCGACGACGTCCGTGGACCGGATGGCGTCGAGGAGCTTGGTCTTTCCGTGGTCGACGTGACCCATGACGGTGACGACCGGCGGACGCGGGAAGAGGTCCTCGTCGGACTCGCCCTCCAGCTCCGCGTCCAGGTCGATGTCGAAGGCCCCGAGCAGCTCGCGGTCCTCCTCCTCCGCCGAGACCATCTCCACGACGTAGCCGAGCTCGGTGGCCAGCGTGCCGAAGGTGTCCTCGTCGAGCGACTGCGTCGCCGTGGCCATCTCACCGAGGTGGAACAGCACGGTGACGAGCGAGGCCGGGTTGGCGTCGATCTTGTCGGCGAAGTCGTTCAGCGACGAGCCGTGGCGCAGGCGGACGACGGTCGTGCCGTTGCCGCGGGGCACCTGCACGCCGCCGAGCGACGGCGCCTGCATCTGCTCGAACTCCTGGCGCTTCGCCCGCTTCGACTTCCGCCCGCGGACGGGACGGCCACCGGCGCGACCGAACGCGCCCTGCGTCGAGCCACGACCACCGGCACCGGGACGGCCACCGCCGCCGGGACGGCCGGCGAAGCCGCCGCCGCCGCCACCGGGGCCACCGGGACGGCCACCGCCGCCGTAGCCGCCGCCACCGCCGCCACCGGGGCGACCGCCGCCACCCGGACGGGCCGGGCGCTCGCCCGGACGGCCGACGCCGCTCGCGGAGCGGCCGGGCATCATGCCGGGGTTGGGGCGGGGACCGCCGGGACGCGGCGCCGCGGGACGGGGACCGCCGGCCGAGGCGGCCGGGGCGTCGGTGCGGCGCTCGCCCGGGCGGGGCATGCCCTGCGACGGGGCGAACGGGTTGTTGCCCGGGCGCGGCGGACGCGGCCCGCCGGAGCGGGGCATGCCCTGCGGCGGGGCGAACGGGTTGTGGCGCGGGCGCGGCGGACGGGGCCAGCCGGAGCGGGGCATGCCCTGCGACGGGGCGAGCGGGTTGTTGCCCGGGCGCGGGGCGCCGGGACGTGCGCCACCGGGCCGCGGGGCCCGGGAGTCGCCACCCTGGTCGCCCGAGGGGCGGCCGGAGGACGGGCGCGGGGCCGGAGCCGCGGGACGGGCCGGACCGGGGCGCGCCGCGGGGGCGGCCGGGGCCGGGGTCGCCGAGGCGGCGGGTGCCGGCGCGGCGGGAGCCGCCGGAGCGGCCGGGGTCGCCGGACGCGGGGTCGCGGCGGGTGCCGACGCGGCCGGGGCCGGTGCGGCAGGAGCCGCGGGGGCGGCGGGGGCCGCAGGCGCCGCGCCAGGCGGCCGCGGCCGCCTGGCGCGGCGCGGGCGCCGGGGTCGCCGCAGGCGCGGCGGGGCGGGCGGCGGGCTTGGCGCCGCCACCTGCCGGGTAGGTGTCCCGCAGCTTGCGGACCACCGGCGGCTCGATCGTCGAGGACGCCGAACGCACGAACTCTCCGAGCTCGTTCAGCTTGGTCATGAGCGACTTGCTGTCGACTCCGAGCTCCTTGGCGAGCTCGTAGACGCGGACCTTGGCCACATCTCTCCCTGTCTCGGTCCGCCCGGACAGGGTCGGACCGTCGTTAGTGCTGGGTACTCATCGCTGGGTACTCATCGGTGCGTGCTCATCGGGCAGCCATCGGCTCTTCGACCCGCTTTCCCTGTTCGACGGTGCACATGCCACCCGGGCGGGTTGCCCTGGCGGCGACGGTCCTCCTCACACCCCGAGGTGCTGCCGGACCGCGGACGTGTCCAGCGACCCTGCGAGACGCAGGGCACGCGGGAACGCACGACGGCGTTCGGCGAGCTCGAGGCACCGAGGATCGGGGTGCAGCCACGCCCCCCGGCCCGGCAGCGCCCGGCGCACGTCGACCACGACCGCGGGATCTCCCGCGTCCGTCGTCGCCGCGACCACGCGCAGCAGGACCGACCTCGGACCGGTCGACCGGCACCCCACGCACGTGCGCACCGGACCCGCGACGGCCTCCGCAGCGGGATCCGCTGCGTGGGTGTCGGGGTGGCGCCTGCTCGGCGAGGAGAGCCGAGCGTCCGGCCCAGCCGAGTCCAGTCTAGCGCGCGGGCTCACCGGACTCGACCGGGACCTCGGCCCTCACCGTCGGCGGCGGGCGAGATCGCGGCCTCGGGGGCCTCGCCGGAGTCCGCCGGGGCCTCCTGGGCGTCGGACCGGATGTCGATGCGCCACCCCGTCAGCTTCGCCGCCAGGCGGGCGTTCTGGCCCTCCTTGCCGATCGCGAGCGACAGCTGGTAGTCGGGCACGACGACGCGGGCGGCGCGCGCCGCGGCGTCCACGACCGTGACGGACAGCACACGGGCCGGCGACAGCGCGTGCGCCACCATCTCGGCCGGGTCGTCCGAGTGGTCGACGATGTCGATCTTCTCGCCGTGCAGCTCCGCCATGACCGCGCGGACGCGGGCGCCGAGCGGGCCGATGCACGCGCCCTTGGCCCCGAGGCCCTGCACGTGCGACCGGACCGCCATCTTGGTGCGGTGGCCGGCCTCGCGGGCCAGCGCGGTGATCTCGACGTGGCCCTCGGCGACCTCCGGGACCTCCAGCTCGAAGAGCTTGCGCACCAGGTTCGGGTGCGTGCGGGACAGCGTGATCTGCGCGCCCTTGGAGCCGCGGGACACGTCCAGGACAAGCGCCCGGATCCGCTC
Organism: Cellulomonas endometrii; assembly: GCF_949769265.1. Taxonomy (NCBI): domain Bacteria; kingdom Bacillati; phylum Actinomycetota; class Actinomycetes; order Micrococcales; family Cellulomonadaceae; genus Cellulomonas; species Cellulomonas endometrii. The sequence continues at coordinate 255,230 of NZ_CATKPC010000004.1, forward strand.
GCCGTGCACGTACTCCTCGGTGGGCACCTGCTCGTGCGCCGGCAGCACCGCCTCGGTGCCGCCCACGTCCACCAGGACCACGCGCGGGTCCCGGCCCTGCTGGATGACGCCGCCGAGGACCTCGCCCTCCTTGCCGCGGAACTGCCCGAGCACCTGGTCGTCCTCGGCGTCGCGCAGCCGCTGGACGATCACCTGGCGGGCGGTCGCGGTGGCGATGCGGCCGAAGCCGGCCGGCGTGTCGTCGAACTCCGGGCCGGTCACCGTCGTCGTGGGCGGCACGGCGGTCACCGCGCCGTCGCTGTCCGCGCCCTCGGAGTCGGGCGCCGGGACCACGGTGCGCTCGCGCGCCCACACGGTCACGTGCCCGGTCCGCCGGTCCAGCTCGACCCGCGCGTCCTGCTGCGCGTCCGGCGTCCGGTGGTAGGCGGACAGCAGCGCCTGCTCGATGGCCGAGACCAGCACGTCCAGGCTGATGTCGCGCTCCCGCTCGATGAGCCGCAGCGCCTGCATGTCGATGTCCACGTCAGTCCTCCCGGCCGTCAGGCCCGTCCAGTGCGCCGTCCCCGGCGCCGGCGGCGTCCCCGCCCTTGTCCTTGACCATCTCGATCTCCACCCGGCCGCCGCGCACGTCCTGCAGCGGCACGCGCACCGGGTCGCCGGTCTTCGCGGGCCGGCCCTTGAGCCCCGGCGTCACCGGCGTCACCACCACGGCGTCGTCCGCGGCCCCCGCGTCCGCCCGCTCCACGTCGACCAGCCGCCCGGCCAGCGTCCCGCCGTCGGCGAGCGTCAGCACGACGAGGCGGCCGACGGCGCGCACGTAGTGCCGGCGGGCGGTCAGGGGCGCCTCGGCGCCCCGCGTGGAGACCTCGAGGGAGTAGGTGTCCGGCAGGCCGTCCAGGTCGTCCAGTGCCGCCGAGACGGAGCGCGAGACCTCCGCGACGCCGTCCAGGTCGAGCGCGTCCTCCGCGTCCTCGACCGCGTCGACCACGACGCGGACGACCGGCCGGCCGCCCTCGCGCGCCAGCTCGACGTCCTCCAGCCACAGCCCGGCGGTGGTCACCACCGGCTCGATGGTCTCCCGGATGCGCTGCGCACTCGTGGGCGCGGGCATGTTGACCTCCTGTGTCGGTCCTCGGTCGGGTGCGCCCGCCGTCGGGCGCACGCCCCACCGGGGACGTCGACGCTGTGTGGTTGTCGGGTCCTGCGCGTGGTGCGGCGCACGGCGACGGGCCGTGTGCTGCGACCAGCGTACTGACTCCCGCCGCGCGCACCCGACGTACGGCTCCCGGCCGGGCCGGCGTGGGAGGATCCGACCCGATGTCCACGGTCCCGCCCCGCGCCCCGCCCTCCGCGCCACCGGCTCGGCACCCGCCTGCTCGCGGGCGCGCTCGCGACGGTCGCCGCCGTGCTGCTGTCCGGCTGCGGGCTGCGCTGGGAAACCGACGCGCCGACGGAGCCCCGCCCGGACGCGGCGGAGACGGCCCGGCGCGCCGCCGTCGACGACGCCCTCGAGCTCGCGGACGCGGCGACCGAGGCGGCTGCGGGCGCCCCGGAGCCCGTCGCCGCGGTCCTCGCGCTGGTGCCCGCCGCGGCCGCCACGCACGTCGACGAGCTCGGCGGCGTCTACGACTCCGGCCTCGCGACCCCGACGCCGACCCCCACCGCCACGGCGACCGCGGCGCCGGCCACCCCGCCGACGTGCTGACCCTGCTGGGCACCGCCGCCTCCCGGGCGCGCGCCGACGCCCGGGACGCCGAGGACGCCGGGCGGGCGCGGCTGCTCGCCGCCGTGGCCGCCTCCCGGGCGCAGCTGGCCGAGCGGCTCGCCGCGGCGCTCGGCACGCCCGCACCGGCCGTCGACGCCGACCCCGACGACGCGGGAGCGGCCGGGGGCGGCGCGGCCGACGGCCCGGGGTCGGGCGACGGCTCCGCCGCGAGCCCCGCACCCTCGGGCTCGGCCTCCGGCTCCCCGGCCACCACGGACTCCCCCGCTCCCACGGAGCCCGCCGCCGCCGCCGGCAGCGACCTCGGCCGGACGACGCTCGTCGCGCTCGCCCTCGCCGAGGACCAGACCGGCTTCGGGTTCGAGGTCGCCGCCGCGCGCCTGTCCGGCGACGCCCGGGCCCTCGCGCGCGACTCGGCCCGCGCGCACCGCGCCGCCGCCACCGCGTGGGCCACGGCGGCCGGGGTCGCCGGCACCGCCGACGACCCCCGGCGGGTCACCTACGCGGTCGGCGGCGACCTCACCGGCGAGGCCGGCGTCCCGGCGTTCTGCGCGGGGCTGCTGAGCGACCTCGCGGCCGTGCACGCCGACGCCGTGCTGGAGACGTCCGCGGGCACGGCCGACCGGACCGCGGCCGTCGACGGCCTGCGCGCGGCGGCGGTCGAGGGCCTCGCGTGGGGCGCGGCGCCGTCGCCCCTGCCCGGGCTGCCCGCGCAGTGACGACGGCCTGAGCGCGACACGCTCAGGCGGCCGGCCTCAGCGCGCGAGCAGCCCGTCCACCAGCTCGGCCACCCGGTCGGCGGCGTCCGCGACCGGGACCTGCTCGGCCTGCGGCCCGCCCTCGACGGCCACCCGCGGCCGCACCTCGACCACGCCGTCCGCCAGGCCGCGCCCGACGACGACCGTCAGCGGCACGCCCAGGAGCTCCGCGTCGGCGAACTTCACGCCGGGCGAGACCTTCGGGCGGTCGTCGTACAGCACCTCGATGCCGCGGGACGACAGCGTCTGCGCCAGCGACTCGGCGGCCTCGAACACCGCCGCGTCCTTGCCGGTCGCGACGACGTGCACGTGCGCCGGTGCGACGCCCGCGGGCCACGCCAGGCCCCGGTCGTCGTGGTTCGCCTCGGCCAGCGCCGCCAGCACGCGGGTGACGCCGATGCCGTAGGAGCCCATCGTGACGACGACGGACTTGCCGTTCTGGTCGAGCACCGTCAGGCCGAGCGCCTGCGCGTACTTGCGGCCGAGGGCGAAGATGTGGCCGATCTCGATGCCGCGCGCGAGCTCCAGCGGGCCGGAGCCGTCGGGCGCGGGGTCGCCGGCGCGGACCTCGGCGGCCTCGACCGTGCCGTCGGCGGTGAAGTCCCGGCCGGCGACCAGGTCGAACACGTGCTTGCCGGGCTGGTTCGCGCCCGTGATCCACCGGGTGCCCGGCACGACGCGCGGGTCGAGCAGGTACCGCACGGCCGTCCGGCCCTCGGCGTCCACCGCGAGACCGTCCGGGTTGGGGCCGAGCGCCGCGGGGCCGATGTAGCCCTTGACGAGCTCGGGGTGCGCCGCGAAGTCCGCCTCGACGGCGGGCTCCACCTCGGCCGGGCTGACGGCCGCCTCCAGGCGCTTGAGGTCGACCTCGCGGTCGCCGGGCAGGCCGACGACGAGCAGCTCCCGCTCCCCCGTCGGGTGCACGAGCGCGAGCACGACGTTCTTCAGCGTGTCCGCGGCGGTCCAGAGGCGGTCGGGGCGCGCGAACCGCTCGTTCGCGACCGCGACCAGGGAGTCGATGGTCGGCGTGTCCGGGGTGTCCTCCACGTGCGCCGCGGGGGCGTCGTCGAACGGCAGCGCGTCCGGGACCACCGTCGTCACGGCCTCGACGTTGGCCGCGTAGCCGCCCGGCGAGCGCACGAACGTGTCCTCGCCGATGGCCATCGGCGCCAGGAACTCCTCGGAGCGCGAGCCGCCCATCGCCCCGGAGGTGGCTGCGACGATGACGTACTCCAGGCCGAGGCGGTCGAACACCCGCTGGTACGCCTCGCGCTGCGCCTGGTAGGAGGCCTCCAGGCCCGCGTCGTCGACGTCGAACGAGTACGCGTCCTTCATGACGAACTCGCGGCCGCGGATCAGCCCCGCGCGCGGGCGGGCCTCGTCGCGGTACTTCGTCTGGATCTGGTAGAGCGCCAGCGGCAGGTCCTTGTACGAGGAGTACAGGTCCTTGACCAGGAGCGTGAACATCTCCTCGTGCGTCGGCGCGAGCAGGTAGTCCGCCTCGCGACGGTCCTTCAGCCGGAAGATGTTCGGCCCGTACTCCGTCCAGCGGCCGGTCGCCTCGTACGGCTCCTTGGGCAGCAGCGCCGGGAAGTGCACCTCCTGGGCGCCCGCGGCGGCCATCTCGTCGCGCACGACCTGCTCCACCTTGCCCAGCACCCGCAGGCCCAGCGGCAGCCAGGTGTAGATCCCGGGGGCGGCGCGGCGGATGTAGCCGGCACGGACGAGCAGCCGGTGGCTGGCCACCTCCGCGTCGGCCGGGTCCTCGCGCAGGGTGCGGACGAACAGGGTGGACAGGCGTAGCAGCATGCCCCGCAGCCTAGTGGGCGGCGCGAGGAGGGCCGGGTGCGCCACGATGGGGGCATGCCCGAGCTGCCCGAGGTCGAGTCGCTGGCCGTGTTCCTGCGCGAGCGCGCCGTGGGGCGCACCGTCGCGGGAGTGGAGGTCGGCGCGATCAGCGCCCTGAAGACGTTCAGCCCCGCGCCCGCGGACCTGAAGGGCGGTGCCGTCGTGAGCGCCGACCGGCACGGGAAGTGGCTGGACCTCGGGGTGCGGCCGGCCGGCGGCGGCGACCCGCTGCACCTCGTGTTCCACCTGGCCCGGGCCGGGTGGCTGCGCTGGTCCGACGCGCTGTCCCCGACGCCCGTGCGGCCCGGCAAGTCCCCCCTGGCGCTGCGGGTGCGGCTCGACGACGGCTCCGGCTTCGACCTGACCGAGGCGGGCACCCGCAAGCGGCTCGCGGTCCACGTGGTGCGCGACCCGCGGGACGTGCCGCCGATCGCGACGCTCGGGGTCGAGCCGCTGTCGCCCGAGTTCACGCCCGAGCGACTCGGCGCGCTCATGCAGGCCCGCAACCAGCAGATCAAGGGCCTGCTGCGCGACCAGGGCACCATCGCCGGCATCGGCAACGCCTACTCCGACGAGATCCTGCTGGTCGCCCGCACCAGCCCCTTCGCGCTGACGCGGTCGTTCGACGCCGACCGGGTCGCGCGGCTGCACGCCGCCACCCTCGCGGTGCTCACCGAGGCGATCGCCGCCGCCGCGGGACGCCCCGCCGCCGAGCTCAAGGACGCCAAGCGCCGCGGGATGCGGGTGCACGGCCGCACCGGCGAGCCCTGCCCGGGCTGGGACGGCGTGCCGTGCGGGGACACCGTGCACGAGGTGTCGTTCGCCGACTCCTCGCTGCAGTACTGCCCCACCTGCCAGACCGGCGGCACCCCGCTGGCGGACCGGCGGATGTCCCGCCTGCTGCGCTGAGGCCCGCGGCGTTCACGGCTCGCGCACAGGATCCGGCCGGAGGCTGCACCTCCTCCGCCTGCGCCCCGACCACGGCACTTCCTACCGTGGGGGCATGGCCCACCCCACCCGCGCCGTCCGTCACGGCCGTGCCGTCCTGCGCCCCGCGCGCCACGCCCGCCGCACCCGCGCCGGGCGCCGGGTCGCGCGCACCGCGGCCCTGACCGCCGGCGTCCTGGTCCTCAGCGGCACGACGGGCGCCGCCGCGCTGTACGGGCAGGTGCAGAGCGGGATCGAGGGCGCCGACGTGGACGCGTTCCTCGCCGACGACCGGCCCGTCGAGGAGGCGCCGCCCAGCGACGGGTACGCCGGACGGGCGCTGAACATCCTGGTGATGGGCACGGACAGCCGGGACGGCGAGAACGCGGCGCTGGCGGGCGAGGAGGAGGGCATGCGCTCGGACACGACCGTGCTCGTGCACCTGTCCGCCGACCGCACCCGCGTCGACCTCGTGTCGGTCCCCCGCGACTCGCTGGTGAGGCTGCCCGCCTGCACCCTCGAGGACGGCAGCACCACGGAGCCGCGCGAGTCGGCGATGTTCAACTCGGCGTTCGAGACCGGCGCCGGCGAGACGCAGAACATCGCGGCCGCCGCGGCGTGCACGCGGCGCACCTTCGAGGAGAACACCGGCCTGGTCACGGACGAGAGCATCGTCGTGAAGATGGACGGCGTCCGGGACGTGATCGACGCCCTGGGCGGCGTCCCGATGGACCTGCCCGAGGCGATGGACTCGCCCAAGGCGGGCCTGCACGTCCCCGCGGGCCCGCAGGTGTTCGACGGAACGACCGCGCTCGCGTTCCTGCGCGCCCGCACCGGGACCGGCAACGGCCTGGAGACCGGGTCCGACCTCGGGCGCATCGAGCGGCAGCAGCAGCTGCTCGACGCCCTGGCCGCGCAGGTGCAGGGCACGGACGTCCTCGCGGACCCGGGTGCGCTGATGCCCCTGCTCGGCAGCGTGACGCGGTCCCTGTCGATCAGCGAGGGCCTGGCGGACGTGCGCTCGCTCGCCGGCCTGGCGCTCACGCTCCGGGACGTCGACCCCGCGTCGCTCAGCCCGGTCACCGTGCCGACCGTCCCCGCGCCGCAGGACGAGTACCGCGTGGTGTGGACCGACGAGGCCGAGGACCTGTGGCAGCGGCTGCGCGAGGACCGGCCGCTGACGGACGCGCCGGCGGCCGGGTCCCCGACCGGCGCGGCGACCGCGGGCGCGACCGCCTAGAAGAGCACCGTCGCGTACGTGCCGACCTGCCGGAACCCCACCGCGCGGTACGCCGCGAGCGCCCGCTCGTTGTAGTGGTTCGCGTACAGCGACACGGTCGGCGCGACGTCCCGGCGCGTGGCCGCGACGACCGCCGCCATCCCGCCCTCGGAGAGCCGCTCCCCGCGGCGCACGGGGTCGACCCACACGCCCTGCACCTGGGCGACGCCCCCGGCCACGGCGCCGAGCTCGGCCTTGAACACCACCTGCGGCCCGGAGTCGCCCCGCTCGACGCGCACGAACGACCGCCCCTCGCGGATCAGCGAGCGCACCCGGGCCTCGTACGCCCCGCCGGTGCCCCCGATCGGCGAGTAGCCGACCTCCTCGGTGAACATCCGGACGCAGGCGGGCAGCACGATGTCGTACTCCTCGGGCGCGGACCGCCGCACCTCGGGGTCCGGCGCCACCACCGGGTCGGCGTCGATCACCATCGAGGGCTGGTTCTCGCGCACCTCGCGGACCGAGCCCCAGGTCGGCGCCAGCCGGTCCCACAGGCCCAGCACCGCGGGCGCGTCGCCGACCACCGACGAGCACCGGCGCCCCTGCGTGCGGCCGAACGCGGCGAACGCGTCGAGGGCCGCGGTGCGGTGGGCGGCGTCGGGGACGACCGGGACCAGGTTCGCGCCCGCCCAGCAGATCGCGACGAGCGTGCCGTCGACCTCGTAGCCCCAGACCTGGCCGCCCACCCGGCGCAGCCCCGCACGCTCCGCCTGCTCGAGGCGGGTGGTGGCGAGCACGGCCGCGACCGGGTCCTGCGCGCAGACGGCCAGCGCCCGCGGCACGTCGAGCTCGCCGAGCACCCGGGCCGACCCGGGGCCGGCCCGCAGGTGGCCGCCGGCCACGTCCTGCCAGACGCCGCGCACCGGTGTCAGCCCACCGTGACCACGGGGCCGCCCGCACCGGGCTGCGTCGCGTCCATCTCGTCCGCCAGGCGCATGGCCTCGTCGATCAGCGTCTCGACGATCGCGTGCTCCGGCACCGTGCGGACCACCTGGCCGCGGACGAAGATCTGCCCCTTGCCGTTGCCGGACGCCACGCCGAGGTCCGCCTCGCGGGCCTCGCCCGGGCCGTTCACGACGCAGCCCATCACGGCGACCCGCAGCGGCACCTCCAGGCCCTCGAGCCCCGCGGTGACGCGCTCGGCGAGCGAGTAGACGTCCACCTGCGCCCGGCCGCACGAGGGGCAGGACACGATCTCGAGCTTCCGCGGCCGCAGGTTCAGCGACTGGAGGATCTGGATGCCGACCTTCACCTCCTCGACGGGCGGCGCGGACAGGGACACGCGGATGGTGTCGCCGATGCCCTTGCTCAGCAGCGCGCCGAACGCGGTGGCGGACTTGATCGTGCCCTGGAACGCCGGACCCGCCTCGGTCACGCCGAGGTGCAGCGGCCAGTCGCCGCGCTCGGACAGCAGCTCGTAGGCGCGGACCATCACGACGGGGTCGTTGTGCTTGACGGAGATCTTGAAGTCGTGGAAGTCGTGCTCCTCGAACAGCGAGGCCTCCCACACGGCGGACTCCACGAGGGCCTCGGGGGTCGCCTTCCCGTACTTGGCGAGCAGGCGCGGGTCGAGGGAGCCGGCGTTGACCCCGATCCGCAGCGAGACGCCGGCGCCCTGCGCGGCCCGGGCGATCTCCTTGACCTGGTCGTCGAACTTGCGGATGTTCCCCGGGTTGACCCGGACCGCCGCGCAGCCCGCGTCGATCGCGGCGAACACGTACCGGGGCTGGAAGTGGATGTCGGCGATCACGGGGATCTGCGACTTGCGCGCGATGGCCGGCAGCGCGTCCGCGTCGTCCTGGGTCGGCACGGCGACCCGGACGATGTCGCAGCCCGCCGCCGTGAGCTCGGCGATCTGCTGGAGCGTGGCGTTGACGTCCGAGGTGAGCGTCGTCGTCATCGACTGCACGCTGACCGGCGCGTCGCCCCCGACCTCGACCTTGCCCACGCGGATCTTGCGGGTGGGTCGCCGCGGTGCCAGGACCGGGGCGGGGGCCTCGGGCATGCCGAGGCTGATCGGGATGCTCACCCGGCCATCATCGCACCGCAGCGCGCCGTCGCACCCTGCGCCGCGCGCGCCTCAGGCCGCTCTCAGCCGCCGGAGGTCAGCCCAGGGACACGGGGCTGACGATGTCGGCGTACGCCAGCAGCAGCCCCATCCCGCCGAGCAGCACGAACACCCCGAGGGCGAGCGGCTGCAGCCGCGCGGCGTCGGCGGGCCGGGGCCGCGGCAGGTTCCGCAGCCGGGCGACCTGGCGCTTGAGCCCCTCCCACAGCGCGGCGGCGACGTGCCCGCCGTCGAGCGGCACCAGCGGCACCAGGTTGAACACGAACAGCGCGATGTTGAGCGACGCGAGCAGGCCGAGCATCGCGGAGACCCGGTCCACCACGCCGACGCCCGGCGCGTCCGAGGACGCGACGTCGCCGGCCAGGCGCGCCACGCCCACCGGCCCGAGGACGCCCGACGCGTCGCGCTCCTCGCCGCCGGTCACGCTGCGGGCGACGTCCACGAGGTTCGCGGGGAGGGTGACGACGGCCCTGCCGGTCTGCCACACGGCGTCGGCCGTCACCGAGACGACCTCGGACGCGGGCTGGCGCTGCAGCTCCGTGCCGGGGCTCACGCCCAGGAAGCCCACCTCGGCGGTCACGGGGTCGCCCGCGTCGTCCAGCACCGGCTGACCGTCGTCGTCCGTGACGGGCCGCTCGGCCACCACGGGCGTGACGGACAGGGTCACCCGCTCGCCGTCGCGCTCGACGACCACCGGCACGGCCTCCTCGCCGGTGCCGCGGATCATCCCGCTGAGCTGGTCCCAGGACTCGACCGGGACGCCGTCGTACTCGACCACGGTGTCCCCGGGCCGCAGGCCGGCGGCGGCCCCGGGCGCCTCGGGGTCCGACGCGGAGCACTCCGTCGCGGTCGAGCTCGCGGGCAGCACGCACTGGCTGACGGACGCGAGGGTCGTGCTCGCGGTCTGGGTCCCGATGCCCACGAACAGCACCGCGAGCAGCACGACGGCGATCAGCAGGTTCATCACCGGCCCGCCGAGCATGACCACGAGCTTCTTGGGCGTCGAGAGGCGGTAGAACGCCCGGTGGTCCTCGCCGGGGCGGATCTCCTCCGCGCTCGCCTCGCGGGCGTCGGCCGCCATCCGGCTGAAGAAGCCTCGGACCGGCGGGTTCCCGACCGCGTCGGGCGTCGGGTACATGCCGATCAGCCGGACGTAGCCGCCGAGCGGGATCGCCTTGACGCCGTACTCGGTCTCGCCCCGGGTCCGCGACCACAGCGTGGGGCCGAAGCCCACCATGTACTGGCTCACCCGCACGCCGAACCGCTTGGCGGGGACCATGTGGCCGACCTCGTGCAGGGCGATGGACACCAGGATGCCCACGACGAGGACGAGCACGCCGATCGCGTACGCCATCAGGTCACAGCTCCGTTCTGCTCGGGACGGCCGACCCCCCATCCTGCCCCTTCAGCCTGAAGAGCGGCTGGACGTCCGCAGCGGGTCCGGCGTCCTCGACCTCCACGCGGTCCCGGCCGCCGCGCTTCGCGCGGTACATCAGGGTGTCGACGCGCTCCAGGGCCTCCGCCGGCTGCTCCCCCGGCCGCAGCGCCGTGACGCCCAGGCTCGCGGTCACGTCGACCGCCACGTCCCGGCGCACCTCCGTGGGCAGCGCGGCCCGCAGGCGCTCGGCCAGGGCGCCCGCGTCCGCCAGCCCCATGCCCGGCGCCACGACCAGGAACTCCTCGCCCCCGAGCCGCGCCACGAGGTCGCCGGACCGCACGTGCTGCTCCAGGGCGTGCGCCACCGCGACCAGCACCCGGTCCCCGACGGCGTGCCCGTGCACGTCGTTGACGGCCTTGAACCGGTCGAGGTCCAGGTACACCAGCGCGACGTCGAGACCCGACCCGACGACCCCCGCCTGGTACGCGAGCTCGTCCTCGAGCCGACGGCGGTTCGCGGCGCCGGTCAGGGGGTCCCGGTAGGCCATCTCGCGCATCGACGCGGCCTCGGCGCTCGCGTGCTCCGCGACCAGGAACGCGCGGGTCGCGTGCTCCTTGGTCCGCGACAGCACCCACACCATCGCCGCGAGCACCGCCAGGTAGACGGCGTAGCGCACCAGGTCGACGAGGTGCCCGCGGGTGCTGCCGTCCCCCGGACCGAGCGCGAGCCCCACGGAGCCGACCGCCACCACGAGCACCACCACGGCGGCCGCGTGCAGGGCCGCCACCCGGTTCGGGTACACGAGGTAGCCGATGACCACGAACAGCGCCAGCCCCATGAACGTCGTCGGGAACAGCGCGGACCAGCCGCCCCCGACGTCGGTCGCGAGCCGGCTGCCCATCGTCACCAGCCACAGCACGTCCAGGCCGGTCAGGACCACGCGGGACACGGGGATGGTCGCGCGCGGGTGGCGCAGCACCAGCCACGCGAACAGCAGCACCACGACGAGCAGGACCGGGGACACGCCGCGCAGCAGCGGGTCGTCCCAGCGCAGCACCAGCACGGCGACCACCGCGACGGCCCCGACCAGCAGGCACACCAGGAGCACGCGGCGGATCAGGCCCAGGGTGGGGTCACCGGCCCGCCGGGCCACGGGCAGGTCCCGGTGCGGCGGGGACGGTGCGGACATGGCGGCTCGCGTTCCGGGTCGGCGGGTGCTGGCACGGTACCTCCGCCGGACCGCCGCGGACCCGTCCGGGGGGCGGGATCACCCGGAGATCACCCGCTGAGGCGCTCGTCCATCCCCCACGCGGACCCGTACCCGGCCGGCTCGGGGGCCGCGAGCAGGTCCAGGAACGGCACGGCGTCGAACGCCTCGGGCCCCAGCACGCCGGTGCCGCCCCAGCGCCCGTCGGCGAGCAGCTCCAGGGCGACGACGGGGTTGACCGCGGTCTGCCAGACCACGCACTGCGCGCCGTACTCGGCCATCGACCAGGCGTTGTCGACGACGTGGTGCAGGTACACCTCCCGCGGGCGCCCGTCGGTGCCCGTGCCGGTGACGAGGAGCCCGGCGCACGTCGCGCCCGACATCCTGGGCCCGATCGACGCCGGGTCGGGCAGCACGGCGGCGACGACGTCGCGGGGGCTGACCTCGACCCCGCCGACCCGCACCGGCGCGGTCGAGTCCAGACCGAGGGTGTGCAGCGTCCGCAGCACCCCGATGAACTCCTCCCCCAGCCCGTACTTGAACGTCACGCGCTCGGCGTCCACCCACCGGGGCATGAGCAGCACCTCCTCGTGCTCCACGTGCACGCACTCCACGGGACCGATCGGCGCCGGGAAGTCGAAGACCTCCGGCTCGTGGAACGGCGGCACGGTGTGCCAGCCGGCGTCGCGGTCCCCGGCCGCCCGGGCGCGGGCCGCGTCGTAGACCACCGGCGGGTTCAGGCACTCCTCGATGGTGGTCCAGATGGAGAACGACGGGGCGAACACCGGCTCCCCGTCCTCGCCGCGCACCACGAGGTTCGCGCCGTCCCGGACGCCGAGCTCGTCGATCCGGGAGAACAGGTGGTCGGCGGCGTACCGCGCGAACACGTCGGACAGGCCGGGCTCCACGCCCATCCCGACCAGCGCGAGCCGGCCCGCTCCGGTCCACGCGGCGTCGGCCGCGAACTGCGCGTCGCCGAGCTTCACGCCCGTCCGCTCGTACGGCGCGGTGGGGTGCGGGGTGGACAGCGACATCGCCATGTCGAGGTAGTCGACCCCGGCGGCCAGCGCCGCGGTGAACACCGGCATGACGAACCGCGGGTCGACCGCGTTCAGCACGTGGGTCGCGGCGTGCTCCCGCAGCAGGCGCTCGACCGAGCGCGGGTCCGAGGCGTCGACGGCCGCGGCCACGAACCGCCCGCCGACCACGTCCCGCCCGCTCGCGGCGGCCACGGTGCGCGCCGCCCGCTGCGCACGACCTGGACCCCCACGACCACCAGCAGCGAGAGGGCGAACATGAAGGACCCGATGACGTTGGCCTGCGGCGGGATGCCGCGCGTCGCCGAGACGTAGACGAACTTCGGGAACGTGGCGAAGCTGCCGGAGGTGAAGTTCGTGACGATGAAGTCGTCGAAGCTCAGGGAGAACGCCAGCAGCGCGGCGGCCGCGATCCCGGGGACGAGCAGCGGGAAGGTGACCTTCCAGAACGCCTGCCAGGGCGTCGCGAACAGGTCGGCCGCGGCCTCCTCCAGCCGGGGGTCGAGCGACGCGACCCGCGCCTTGACGGTGACGACCACGAACGAGACGCAGAACATCACGTGCGCGGCGACGACCGTCCAGAACCCGAGCTGCACCCGCAGCGACAGGAACTGCGCGAGCAGGGCCGCACCGAGCACCACCTCGGGCGTGGACATGGGCAGGAAGATCAGCAGGTTCGCCAGCGCCCGGCCGCGGAACCGGTAGCGCACGAGGGCGATCGCGATCAGCGTGCCGAGCGCGGTCGCCACCAGCGTGGACAGCAGCCCCACCTGGATCGAGTGCGCGAACGCCTCGCAGACCTGCGGCGCCCCGCACGGGTTCCGCCAGGCGTCGAGCGTGAACCCGCGCCAGACGAGGTTGGTCTTGCCCGCGTCGTTGAACGAGAAGGCGATCGTGGAGGCCACCGGGACGAGCAGGTAGACGAAGCCCAGGCCGGCGAACACCGGGACGACCGCCCCGCCGAGACGCCACCGGCGCCGCCGCGCGGGTGCCGGTGCGACGGCGCGCTCCACCGGCGCCGCGGTGCGCGCGACCGCGGGCGCGCTCACAGCAGCTCCTCCGTGCCGGACCGCCGCACGTACAGCCCGACCAGCACGAGGATCGCCACCATGAGCACCACCGACAGCGCCGCGGCGGTCGGGTAGTCGAGCACCTTGAAGAACCGCGCGTCGACGACCTGGCCGATCATCGCGGTGTCCGTGCTGTTGCCGAGCAGGCTGGAGTTCACGTAGTCGCCGGTCGCCGGGATGAACGTGAGCAGCGTCCCGGAGACGACGCCCGGCATCGACAGCGGCAGGGTCACCGTGCGGAACGTCGTGACCGGGCGGGCGTACAGGTCGCCGCCGGCCTCGACCAGGCGCGGGTCGAGCCGCTCCAGGCTGGCGTAGATCGGGAGCACCATGAACGGCAGGAAGTTGTAGGTCAGTCCCGCGACGACGGCGAACGCGGTCGCGGTGAGCCGCCTGTCCGGCGGGAGCAGGTGCAGCCAGCGCAGGGCCTGCACCACGAACGCGTCGTCGGCGAGGATCTGCTTCCAGGCGATCGTGCGCAGGATGAAGCTCGTGAAGAACGGGGCGACGACCAGCACCAGCAGGACGCCCTGCAGCAGGGTCCGGCCCCGGGCGCGCACCGCGATCGCGTAGGCCAGCGGGTAGCCGATGACGAGCGCCGCGACGGTCGCGAGCAGCGCGAAGGCGAACGACCGCACGATCTGCGGCCAGAACTGCGCGAGCGCCTCGGTGTAGTTCTGCCAGTGCAGCGCCGGCTGGAACTGCCCGACGTCGCCGCCGGGCACCGGCACGTACAGCGACGTGGCGAGCAGCGCGCCGACCGGCACGACGAAGAACAGCACGAGGTACGCCGTGCCCGGCAGCATCAGCCCGAAGGCCCCCGACCGCGAGCGCCGGGTGGGGGCCGGGGCCGGTGCCTGCGGAGCGGCGTCCGTGAGGGTGGCGGCGATGCTCATGCCGCCCCCGCGTCGCCGTCGGCGGCCCCGTCGGCATCGAGCCCGAACGTGAACTCCACCGCCCAGGCGAGGCGGACCTCGTCGCCGACGGACAGCGTGGCGCCGCCCACGAGGTTCTGCGCGAACACGCCGAAGGTGCCGACACCGGGCAGCGCCACCTGGTACTGCGTGCTCACACCGGCGAACGCGACGTCGGTGACGGTCCCGGGGCCCAGCACGTTGGCCCCCGGCGCCACGAGCGCGGGGTCCTGCCCCGGACCGAGGACCCGGATCTTCTCGGGCCGCACGCCGACGAGCACCCGGCCGCTCGTGCGGACGGCCCGGTCGGCGGGGACGCGCACCCGGCTCCCCGCGACCGCGACGCCGATGGTGCCGTCCGCGCCGGGGGCGTCGACGACCTCCCCCGCGACGAGGTTCGACTGCCCCAGGAAGTTGGCCACGAACGCCGTGCGCGGCAGCTCGTACAGGTCCGCCGGGCTGCCCATCTGCTCGATGCGCCCGTGGTTCATCACCGCGACGGTGTCGGCCATGGTCATGGCCTCCTCCTGGTCGTGGGTGACGTGCACGAACGTGAGGCCCACGTCGGTCTGGATCCGCTTGAGCTCGAGCTGCATCTGGCGGCGCAGCTTCAGGTCGAGCGCCCCGAGCGGCTCGTCGAGCAGGAGCACCGCCGGGTTGTTCACCAGGGCACGCGCCAGGGCGACGCGCTGCTGCTGCCCCCCGGACAGCTGCGCGGGACGCCGGTCGGCCAGGTGCCCGAGCTGGACCAGCGCGAGCCCCTCGCGCGCCAGCCGCGCGGCGTCGGCCACGCGGCGGCGGCGCAGGCCGAACGCCACGTTGTCCAGCACCGACAGGTGCGGGAACAGCGCGTAGCTCTGGAACACCGTGTTCACCGGTCGCTGGTGCGCGCCGGTCCCGGTCACCTCGCGGCCGCCGATCGACAGGGCGCCCGACGTCGGCTGCTCCAGCCCGGCGACCATCCGCAGCGTCGTGGTCTTGCCGCAGCCGGACGGGCCCAGCAGGGCGAAGAACGAGCCCGACGGCACGGTGAGCGTGAGGTCGTCGACCGCGGTGAAGGCGCCGAACGTCTTGGTGACGCCCCAGATCTCGAGCGCCGCACCGGCGCGGGCGGGTGCCGTGGCGCTCATGCCCCGATCACGTCCAGGAACGCGCCGTTGTAGGTGGTCTCCTCCTCGGGCGTGAGGGTGCGGAACACGTGCGCCGTGGCGAGCGTCGCCTCGTCGGGGAAGATCATCGGGTTCGCGGCGAGCTCCGGGTCGATGGCCTCCATGGCCTCCTGAGCGCCCTGCACCGGGGTGATGTAGTTGACCCAGGCGGCGACCTGCGCCGCGACCTCCGGGTCGTAGTAGTGGTCGAGCACGGCCTCGGCGTTCGCCTTGTGCGTCGCGCCGACCGGGATGAGCAGGTTGTCGCTCCACAGGGTGCCGCCGGCCTCGGGGATCGCGAACGCGAACCGGTCGTCGTTCTCGTAGTTCAGCGCCGTGATGTCCCCGGACCAGCCGATGACCGCGACCGCGTCGCCGCTGACGAGGTCCTGCGCGTAGGAGTTGCCGCGCACCTGGCGGATGTGGCCGGACCCGATCTTCTCCCGCAGCACGGCGAGCGCCGCCTCGAACTCGGTCTCCCCCCAGTCGCCCGACGGGTCGACGCCCTGGTCGAGCATGATGAGGCCGATCGTGTCGCGCATCTCCGAGAGCACCTCGACCTTGCCGGCGAGCTCGGGCGCCCACAGGTCCGACAGGCCCGTCATGCCCGACGGCACCGCGTCCTTCGCCCACGCCAGGCCGCCGAACCCGGACTGCCACGTGAGCGAGTGCGTGCGGCCGGGGTCGAAGTCGACGTCGGCGAGGCCCGGCAGGATGTTGTCGGCGTTCGGGATCGCCGACCGGTCGAGCTCCTGGGTGTAGCCGAGCCGGATGAGCCGGGCCGCCATCCAGTCGGTCAGGGTGACGATGTCGTACCCGATGTCCTGGCCGTTCGCGAGCTGGCCGGAGACCTTGCCGTAGAACGAGTCGTTGTCGTCGATGTCCTCCGTGTACTCGACCTCGATGCCCGACTCCGCGGTGAACGCCTCGAGCGTCGGGTACCCGGTCCCGGCGTCGTCCTGGTCGAGGTACAGCGTCCAGTTGGCCCAGCGCACGAGCTTCTCGGTGTCCGACAGGTCGGTCGCCGCGGTCGCGGAGGTCCCCGAGGACGGGCTGCCGCCGGTGCCGCACGCGGCGAGCAGCACGCCCGCGCGATGCGGCCGACGGCGCCGGTGAGGAACTGCCGTCGGGAGGGGCCCGCGGGGAGGGCGGCCGGCGGGCGCCGGCGCCCGTGGCGCTGCATCGCGGCGATCAGGCGCGTGCGCGCGGGTCGGCCGGGAGGGGGCGGCGAGGGGACATCGTGCTCCTGGGGGTGGGGGCCGCGGGCGGCGACCGGGCGGGCCGGGATCAGTCGAGGGCGCTCATCACGTGCTTGACGCGCGTGTAGTCCTCGAAGCCGTACATCGAGAGGTCCTTGCCGTAGCCGGACTGCTTGAACCCGCCGTGCGGCATCTCGGACACGAACGGGATGTGCGTGTTGATCCACACGACGCCGAAGTCGAGGTCGCGGGACAGCCGCATCGCGCGGGCGTGGTCCTTCGTCCACACCGAGCTGGACAGCCCGTACCGGACGCCGTTGGCGAGCGCGACCGCCTCGGCCTCGTCGGCGAACGTCTGGACGGTGATCACCGGACCGAAGATCTCGTCCTGCACCGCCTCGTCGTCCTGGCGGAGCCCGTCGACCACCGTGGCCTCGTGGAAGTACCCGCGCTCGCCCTGCCGGTGGCCCCCGACGACCACGTCCGCGTGGTCGGGCAGCCGGTCGAGGAAGCCCACGACCCGGTCGAGCTGCGCGGCGTTGTTGACGGGTCCGAACGACACGCCGGGGTCGTCGGGCATGCCGGTGCGGTGCGTGGCCGCGTGGGCGGCGAGCGCCGCGAGGAACTCCTCGTGCGCCGACGCCTGCACCAGGACGCGGGTGGCGGCGGTGCAGTCCTGCCCGGCGTTGAAGTACCCGGCGGCGGCGATGCCCTCGGCCGCGGCCCCCAGGTCGGCGTCGGCGAACACCACGACCGGCGCCTTGCCCCCGAGCTCCAGGTGCACCCGCTTGACGTCCCGCGCCGCGGACCCGGCGACCTCGGTGCCGGCGCGCACCGAGCCGGTGATCGACACCATGTCCGGGCGCGGGTGCTCGACCAGCGCGCGCCCCGTGTCCCGGTCGCCGCAGACGACGTTGAGCACGCCCGCGGGCAGGAACTCGGCGGCGATCTCGGCGAGCAGCAGCGTGGACGCCGGGGTGGTGTCGGACGGCTTGAGCACGACGGTGTTCCCCGCGGCGAGCGCCGGGGCGATCTTCCACACCGCCATCATCAACGGGTAGTTCCACGGCGTGACCTGCCCGATCACCCCGACGGGCTCGCGCCGGACGAAGGACGTGTGCCCCGCCAGGTACTCCCCCGCCGCCAGGCCCTCGAGGACCCGCGCGGCGCCGGCGAAGAACCGGAAGTGGTCGGCCGACGGCGGCACCTCCTCGGTGGCGGTGAGGTGCAGCGGCTTGCCGGTGTCGCGGGACTCGACCGCGACGAGCTCGTCGGCGCGGGCGTCGACCGCGTCGGCGATCCGCAGCAGCGCGAGCTGGCGCTCCTGCGGCGTGCTGCGGCGCCAGCCCTCGAACGCCGCGGCGGCGGCCCGGACGGCGGCGTCGACGTCGGCGGCACCCGAGACGGGGGCCTCGGCGTACACCTCACCCGTCGTGGGGTCCAGGACGTCGGAGGTGCGACCGTCGGCCGCGTCGACGGCCACGCCGCCCACGAAGTTCCGCAGGGCGAGCGGTCCGCCGGAGGTGCTGGTGCTCACGGTGCTCCCGTCTCAGGGCGTCGTCGGTGGCTGCACGCTAACGGCGAGCGGGCCGGCCGAAACAGACCGCAACCGCGAAATCCCTGTAAACAGTGTGTTTCGACGCGTGAATCCGTCACCGAGGGCAGGCTTCGCCGCGGAATCACTTGCGCGGACGGCGCCTCCCGGGTCACGATCGACCGCGTGACCCCCCGCGCCACCGCCCCCGCGGCCGCGCCGGTTTCCTCGTTGCCTGGGCAGCGGGCGGCCAACGGCACCGTCACCGCGGCCGCGGCCGCGCAGATCGCCGAGGTGTTCACCGAGGTCGTCGTGGCCCCCGCCTACGAGCCCGAGGCGCTGGAGGTCCTGCAGCGCAAGAAGAACATCCGGC